>JAZABE010000563.1:0-2885 GCA_036137535.1 Planctomycetota bacterium
TCGAGGCGATGAAACAGAAACTCAAGCAGTGATTGTGCTGGGCGGGTGTCAGTATTCAAGGGGCAGAACTCGCGGCGCGAACGTTGTGAGCGAGTCGTGTTGGATGAGTGGGATTGAAATTGGAGAAATCGGGAAATGAGACAGCAAGTAGTCATCGTTGGCAGTATCCTCCTCCTGAGTTTGTTGGAGATGCCGGCCCTAGGTCAAATCGGGAAGCGGTTGGATTCGCTTTACCAGAGTCAGGTGTACCAAGGGTTACCGGTCCGGGTGATGAGCCCCGATCGCTTTGACGAAACCAAGAAATATCCGGTGATTGTTTCGCTTCATGGCGCCGGCGGTACTGGGACAGATAACCAGAAACAATTGAAAGATTGGAATCGGCAGTTGGCGGATCCCAAAAGGCGGAGAGATTTTCCCTGTTATGTCATCGCTCCCCAGGCGGACGGTTTGTGGAATGCAGCCCACTTCAACAAAACAAAAGCATTGATTGCCGGATTGCCGTCGGTAGACCGGGACCGAATCTATGTTATGGGCCATTCGATGGGGGGGCACGGAACTTATCTTTTTATTCAACTTGCCCCGGGTTATTTCGCCGCCGCGGCACCGTCGGCCGGTAGTGGGCGGAAGCGGACTGGGGATTTTATCGACCCTGCGAAGATTAAAGACGTTCCGATTTGGGCGTTTCATGGAGACGAGGACAGGGTTTGTCCCATTGCAAGAGACCAGAAGGTCCTGGCTGAAATGAAAAAGAAGGGTGGCAACATGAAATTGACCACCTGGGTTGGCGATCGCCACAATGTTTCGGGAAAGATGATCGTGGGCGCGGCGAATGGTAAAACGGAGTTCAGTGGCGAACGTTGTGATCGGGAACCTGATTTTATGACGTGGTTGTTTGCCCAATCGCTCAAGCAACGGTTACCCAAGAAGCGGTCGCTCAAGAAACAGCCAGGTGGTTCTTCCAAAAACCCGTAGCTCATCCCGGTTCTGTTTGGTCCCAGCCAGAGGTTTTTCCGGTTGCCCTCAACGCAACTTGGTATTCCTGGGACAGGGATCCTGCCAGGTATCGGGTTACTGGTAGTAGGCCGGTTTATGCGGTTTGACCCCCAGTTTTTCATAGTTGAATCCGGACTTGAGGGGGGCGTAGGTACCGACGACGGCGACCGAGCGTTTTGGTTGAATTTCTTTTTCCATTTGCAGTCCCCAATAAACGGCGTTGACGGTCAGTCGGCGAACCCCTTCGTTTTCAAAATCGACCGCGGACCCCATCGTGAAATGGAAAATTCGGGATTTCAAGCCCCGGTTGCCCGTCCAGGTTTTGGTCCAGGCCACAGGCAGGGGTTCTTTTTGGGGATTCGCTGGGGCATTTTTTTCCAAGTTGATCAGCGGTTGTCCTAGGACCAGTGCCGTGCAGTCTTCGGGAAAAGGGTTTTTATCGTTGTGGCAGCGGTAAACGTCCGAAGTTCCCCAAATGGATTTTACGCCGATAAGAATTGGATGAAGTTGGTTTTCCGGAACAATGACGCCGCGGGTCGCTTCACGGTGCCAACCCCCGTGATGCCCCATGAACGTTCCTCCCAACAATTCACGTAGCGAAACATTCTTTTTGTCTTTCTGGTAACGGGTCGGCCCCCAAAATCCGTGGTTGGCCGTTCGCAAGGCGATCAGCGGCTTTCCAGAATCAAAGTAGTGATGAAAATGCTGCAACTGATCTTCCGGGAGATGCATGAACCGGGAAAGCCAGATGACCCCATCGGCTTTGGCCAAATGTTCTAAGCCGGGAATGTGATGGCGTTTCGTTTTGTCCTTGAAGGGAGCCGGCATTGTGGGGTCCACTTCGCCTTTTGGGTTGACGGAAAACAGGACCGTGCAGTCAAACCCATGGTGCTTGGAAAGTACTTTGGCTAGCATCGGCATCGATTGTTCGCTGCGGTATTCCTGTTCGGCGGCAATCAGAACGAGGTGTTTGCCTTTCCCAGGTCCCTGGTCACCCGGGTAGGTCAGCCAGGATTCGTTTTGGGGAACCGGGTGTCGATCGCTCTCCTGCTGTGCCGGGAGTCCACCTGACAACCCGGTAAGCACAATGATTGAAAATGGGAAAAAAATTCGGTTCATAATGACTTGCGTCCAAAGTACAAAGATTAAATCGTGGGGCGAGAGGATGAAATCGGACAGAAGGCCACGAAATCCAGTCCTGTAAAAACGGGATTATACCACGATCGCCTGCTGGCGAGTTTTTGTGAGTCCGGTTTTTCTCGGATTGGCAATCTGGACAACCGGTTGGTTGACACTTCTTGGCTGACAGTTGTTTCCAGCACACCAGTTATGGCTAACCGTGAATCCAAACTCGACCGATCAGATTTTGGTATCATTAACTCGTCAAAAAAATTCGGAATCCAAAAATGAAACGCTTGCTACTCGGTTGCCTCTGTTTAATTCCTCCAGCAATTTCAGTTGCGGAAGACCCCAAGTTGTTGGATGACCAATTTGTTCTCCCCCGGGGCTTTCACATTTACCGTGCCGCTACGAAAGAGCTGACCGGGGGGTCCTATGACTTGACCTTTGATGGACAGGGTCGATTACTTGTAGGTGACGGCAACGCCGTCCGGCGATTAAACGATGGCAATCATGATGGCGTTTTTGATTCCTACGAGGTGATTGCCGATGGCCCAGCAACATCTGGGCGTGGCCCGCAGGGACTCCTGGTCTATGGAGATCGTCTTTATGTCGTTGCCGGGGACGGCGTTCAGCTTTTTAGTGGCTATGGTTCGGGTCAAAAACTCAAGCATGAACGGCGGTTGGGCGCCAATTTTAATACTGGAGGGGATCATGCTGCCCATACCGTTTTAAGAGGCTTAGACGGCTACGTTTATCTGGTCACCGGAGAC
>JAZABE010000564.1:0-2088 GCA_036137535.1 Planctomycetota bacterium
ATCAAGCGGGTTGTATTTGGGGACATCAACTGCTGCTTCAAGCTTCATTTCATCAGCTTCGACCGTGGGGATCAAAAGCGGCTGGGAGCACTTAGGGCAGCGCGCTCGTTTTCCGGCCAATTCATCTTTGGCTAGAAAAGACTGACCGCAGGAACAGGTGACTTTGATGGGCATAATTGATTTAAAATTGTTGAATTAACAATGAAAGATGAGTTTTCAGTCCATTTTGTATGGCAAAACGCGTTTCGAAAAGGACAAGGCCTTTTTTTTGCCAATCCTATCCCAATTATTTGTGCCAAATTGTCACATCCGTCAGAACTGGTTGTCAACGAGACTCGAGGAACTGAATGGCGTCGCCAATGGGAAACGCCCAAATTGGGCCAAAACGGGCCCTGAGCTGGCGGGATTGAGTGAATTCCGGCAATTTTTTACCGGGTTTGCTGTTTGGCGCGGAATTTGCCTTACAGTGAGACTCGTTCTATTTCTTGCAAATATGGCAGAGGAATTCCTCTTTAACAGCAAACCAACCCGTAATGTCCAAGGGAGTTGTCAGTCAATGGCTACTGCTACAAAGTCAAAATCAAAGAAAAAACTAGGTGTTGAGCCAATTGGCGATCGAATTTTGGTCGCCCGTGATTCTTCAGAAGAAACCACTTCTGGAGGAATCGTGTTGCCCGATTCTGCGCAAGACAAACCTTCACAAGGGACGGTGCTGGCGCTTGGTAGCGGGAGACTACTGGCTGACGGAACAAGATGCGGATTTACGGTCAAAGTGGGTGATAAGATTCTTTTCACTAGCTATGGCCCCGAAGAACTGAGCTTTGGTGATGATGAATACTTGTTGATGCGTGAAGATGACGTGTTGGCGGTTTTCGAAGGCTAGGTTTCCGAGTCAATCTTGGTCAACTTGGTCCCTTATCGGATGAGTTCGTTTGAGGCGACTGCCTTTTAAGTTACATAAATGTTTTCGCCAGTTAGGCGAATCGAAAAAAAATAGAAATAATTTGGAGAATAAACAATGGCAAAAATGATTGCTTTTGAACAGGAAGCAAGAGAAGCGATTCGTCGCGGAGTTTCCAAGCTTGCACGAGCGGTTAAAGTGACCCTCGGACCCAAAGGACGAAATGTTATCTTGCAAAAAAGTTTTGGTTCGCCAACAGTTACCAAGGACGGGGTAACGGTTGCCAAGGAAGTCGAACTGGAAGACACCTACGAAAACATGGGTGCGCAGATGGTCAAGGAAGTTGCGAGCAAAACCAGTGATGTTGCTGGTGATGGAACAACTACTGCAACGGTAATGGCTGAAGCAATTTTCAACGAGGGGCTTCGTTCGGTCACCGCTGGTGTGAACCCGGTTCAAATGAAATCCGGTATGGAAGCTGCCGTGAGCGACCTGGCTGACAAACTCAGCAGTATGTCAATCAAGGTCAAAAGCGAAGCCGAAATGAGTAATGTGGCAACTATCGCTGCCAACAATGACCGCGAAATCGGCGACCTGCTTGCTCGGTGCATGTCAAAAGTTGGGAAAGATGGGGTCATTACGGTTGATGAAGGTAAAAGCCTCCAAACGGAAGAAGAATGGGTTGAAGGGATGCAGTTTGACCGGGGCTACCTTTCTCCTTACTTCGTGACTGACTCTGCCAGCATGGAATGTGTTTTGGAAGATGCCTATGTTTTGATCTTCGAGAAGAAAATCACCAACATCAAGGACATCGTTCAGGTTTTGGAAGCGGTTGTGCAGCAGAATAAACCTTTGTTGATTATCGCTGAAGACGTCGAAGGTGAAGCCTTGGCGACGTTGGTCATTAACCGGCTTCGAGGTACTTTCCAGTGTTGTGCCGTAAAAGCTCCAGGTTACGGTGATCGACGAAAAGCGATGATGGAAGACATTGGATTTTTGACCGGTGGGACTGCGATTTTCGAAGCTTTAGGTATTAAACTCGAAAATTTACCGATGTCCGACTTGGGACGTGCCAAGAAGATTATCGTTGATAAGGACAATACAACGATTATTGAAGGTGCAGGAAAAAGCGCAGCGATTAAAAGTCGTATTGACCAGATTCGAACGGAAATCGAGAACTCGACCAG
>JAZABE010000565.1:0-1149 GCA_036137535.1 Planctomycetota bacterium
AGGACAATTCATCGATCGGACCGCGAATATTGATCCCAGCGCTGTTCACCAGGATGTCAATTTTGCCAAACTCAGCTAACGCTCGTTGGACTGCCTTGTCACATTGTTCCGCGGCGGTAACATCCGCGCACATTCCAATGGCCCGTGTACCATAGTCGTGTTGGATTTCTGCAGCCGACTGCTTGGCCTCTTCGTTGTTTCGGCTTAATAGCAGTAATTCGGCTCCGGCCGACGCCAGGCCTGCAGCGATTGCTTTTCCGAGCCCTTTGGAGCCGCCGGTGATCACCGCCGATTTTCCGGTTAAATCAAATTGTCGCAATCCGGGAAGCATAGCGGACTTTCGAAAAACAGGTTTGAAATAGTGGGGCTTCGCGTGAGTGCCCCAAGGAATTGTCGATTGCTTCACTCGCCGGAGTCAATGGCTGATCTCGGGGAATTCGTTGGTTTGCCCATCATTTAAGCTGGTTAGCAGTGGGAAATGTAAACAGAATTTGCTGCCCTGCCCTGTTTGGCTTTCAACCCGGATATCCCCGCCGTGTTCATGCATTATTTTTTGGCTGACCGGTAGTCCCAAGCCTGTCCCGCGTTGTCCTTTTCCGGATTCAAACACACTGAATATTTTTTTTAAGTTTTCAGGTTCAATTCCTGGGCCATTGTCAATAATCCAGATCTCAATTTGGCGAGATTCAGGGTCCAGCCGTGTTGAAACCTCGATAATTCCGTTTTCAATAGTTTCTAGGGCGTCGATACCATTGGATGCGACATTCAGCACAGCGCGATGGATGGCTTCAGGATCGTAAAGACAGGTCGGTGTGTCGGTTCCGGGCGTCCAAAGTAATTTGACATTATTTTCTGCGGCACGGTGCTCCAGCAATTCCACGACATCGGAAACCGTGCTTTCGATTGTTCCTTCAACCATTTCGGGTTGTCGTTCTTTGCTAAACGACAGCATGTCCATTACCAGTTGCGAAATCTTGGCCTGATTTTTCTCCACGATCTGCCAACCGGTTTTCACGGTATCCATTTCGTTATTGGCAACGCCACTTTGGACAAGGTAGGACCCGCCGTTGATGCCTTGCAGGATGTTTTTGATGTGGTGTGATAATGTGGCGATAGTTTGCCCCATGGCTGCCATGCGTTCCGACTGAA
>JAZABE010000566.1:0-4640 GCA_036137535.1 Planctomycetota bacterium
TGGAACGCCAATGGCCCAATCCCCTAAAAAAACCAACCATTCCGCGCCTTCAGCTGAAAGTTTTCCTTGAGCCGTCCAGCCGCTGCGTTTGGACAGTTCTTTATCGATTCAAAGCCAGCAATGCGGATCGGCACTGTTGGAAACGCCGAATAGCGTTCTGGATCCGGGAGTCCAATTTAAGCCCTTGTGCCTGGGTCAATTCATCGATGGACCGATTCGAGAAGATCAGCTGGGGCAACCAATCCGTTCGAGTTGGAGTTTTTTTTTCGGAATGGAACAGTTCTTTGTTCAAAAAAGAAGCAAACTTTGAAACCAAATCCTGATGTGTCTTGGTTCTCGAAATTCCCACAACAGTAGCCACCGCTTGCAACTGATTTTCGGCCATCACAAACTCGTCACAAATGTTTTTTGCCGGTGTATCTCCCGAATGATAAATGGGAACAGTGAAATCGGATCGAGAAAGTTGCATACCCGGTCGGTTCCCCACCGCTGTCCAACCCAAACATCGCACATGTAACAAATCCGCCCTCCAGGTGTCGGGGACCTGGATCGTCAACCTGAGTTCCCGTGTGCCCTCCAGTACCGTTTGTGAAGAGGATTTAAACTTGAAATAGGCTGCCGTTTGACGATTCTGGGTGCCACTGGCAATCACAAGTTGCTGGGGAGGTAGCTTCGAAGTGCGACGTGTCGCCCCACTGCGGTCTGAAAGCCCAGCATTAAGACTCGCTTTCCCTGCCAATTCAAGAACGGGTGAAATACTCAACGCGGCGTTGTTTGCGTTCTCTCGATTTTCACTGACCTCAATTGGGGTGGCATACTCCGTCAATACCGTGGTCTTAGGGAAACAGTCGATAATCCTAATGGTTTGGGCAGGTGATTCGACAACCAAGAAAAGTTCTTGGATCAAGCCCTCTGATCGTTCCCCGATCACACACGAGGTTCGAAGACGAATTTCAAGAAGCTTCTCAGAACTGTGTTCGGGTGCCAAGACCTCGGGGGTCACTTTGACACAGCTCACAACCCTGGAAACGTCAAAATTGATGTCAGGCAATTTCTCGGCGGTGACGTCCTGAGTCCAGGTTGCAGCATAAATGATTATCACGACAGGCAATGAACGCATAGATTCTCCAAAACAGTGGGGGCCGTCATGGCTATTTCCACTCCATCTTGGAGCCGATTGCTAGAAGATTGATAACGCGGACCAATCATAGAAGGGAAAGTCTCTGGGTCAACCGATCAAATCCTCAAAACGGACAACCAAAGGAATTCGACCTTTCCTAACGGGCAAGATACGCAAAAATAATCAAATGTCCGGGTTTCGGGTTTTCTTTCGTCCCGGTGGAAATCGCCCACCCCATTTGAACCCGGTCCAACGATTCGTATTGGTAAACCACTGTCGGGATCCTACCATGTTGACATGTCCGAACAACCTCTGAAAACCAAGCCGACTGCTCGCCCACACCGAATTCTAATTTCCCGTCTCAGTCATGTGGGTGATTGCATTTTGACAATCCCAGTAGCCAATGCCATCCGTGATGCCTACCCGGATGCGTTTATTGGATGGGCAATTGAGTCACCAGGCCACCGTTTAATCCGAGAATGCCCATCGGTTGACGAAGTCATTTTAGTTCCCAAGAATTGGCTTAAAAAACCGGCAGAAGCCTGGAATCTGAGAAAAAAAATACGACAGTTAAAATTTGACGTCTGCGTGGATCCACAATCCTTGACCAAAAGTGCTGGTATTGCCTGGCTCTCGGGAGTCAAGCACCGGATTGGCTTGTCAAAACCGTGGGGACGGGAATTGTCCTTATGGCTAAACAGTGATTTGCGAACCGTTAAATCACGTCACGTTGTTGATCGGTCACTCGAAATTTTGGCCGGTCTCGGCATTCAACATTCAAAACCACGATTCGATCTCTCCATCCCCACCAGTGCAAAGGACACGGCAAAAACAATTGTGCAATCCCTTGCTCCCCACAATGATTTCGTGGTGATCAATCCGGGTGCAGGCTGGAAGTCTCGACAATGGTCCAATCAAAGATTCGGCGAGGTTGCCCACTATCTGGGGACTCAATGCGGTTTGCTCCCCATCGTGACTTGGTTTGGTGATGAAGAAGAAAAGATGGCCGATCAAATCGTTCAACACAGCCAGAAAGTCGCTCGGAAAGCAGATCCAACCAAACTATGGGAACTGGCAGCACTGATTTGCGAATGCCAATTTTATCTTGGTTGTGACACCGGACCCACTCATCTGGCAGCCGCATTAAACACTCCCTGCATTACTCTATTCGGAACCACCGAACCGAACGTATCCGGCCCCTACGAAATGGATCCACTAAACCCTATTCATGTTTGCATTCAAAAGTACTACCAATCCGGCTCATCACGGCAACGGCGACAGGCTGAAAACGAGGCCATGATGCAGATTTCTGTTGAAGAGGTCTGTCAGGCCGCAGACCAAATGCAAGAAAAAATAAAAATCCAGAACGTCGCCTGACTCCAGTCGCTTTCAAAATTCGCTCCGTCCAGAGCCCGGCCGTGAGGATTCCTTTGGTTCGAGACCTCCAACCAACGGGAAAGATGAATCCCCGTTCAACGCAAGGAAATGACGCCGAAAAAATGGGCGGACTTTCCTGAGATTTTGTGGGTACCTTTCCGACTGAAACCGCTTAACGGATAGCGGTCTTTTGGGGTCAGCTATGAGTTCAACTGAAATCGGAGAGGAGTTCCTTTGAATTGATACGGCCAACAAAGTCCGCTTATTTATTTCTTGGGTAAACCAAACTCATCACCCCCCCTAAAACGCTGGTTCGCCCCGCCTTGAACCGTTTCGGTCAACGGCTCCGAAAAAGACAAACAGCCGCATCTGGAATGGTCTATACCTGGAACCCTGAATAGGGTTTGTCCAGTTATTGGGCTCGATTTTTTCGAAAAAAACCCTCGGATGCGTTCTAATCGTTTTGACAGGACAAGTTGATGACAACATCCTGATTTGCAGTTTGTTCAATTCTTGACGGATCGGCCCAGACCGATGAAACGGCAAGCAATGTTCCCAACTTGGCGGCTCAGACCGTTGTGAAAACGCAATTTTGGCGGTATTTTAGAAAGTTTCCCGTGTCTCTTTTTGATGTCATTCTGACTCTCAATTCAATTAAACATGAACACCGCTGAAATTGACTTACAAACGGAAATTGCAAACGCAAGAGACCGGCTGAACCAACACGCCTACGAAACCGTCCAATGGCATTTCAATGATGCAACAGGCTGCCCTTTTTGGCTGGAAAAAAAAGCTGAACTGAAATTCGACCCCTTGAAAGAAATCAAGGGGTACGATGACCTGAAAAAATTTCCCCATTTTGAAGATGAATGGTTACGGGGAGGTCCAATCGAACGCTGGATCCCTCAGGGACACCGGGGCAAACCGACCTACGTTTTTGAAACCGGCGGAACCACGGGAATCCCAAAATCAAGAATGGTTATCAACGATTTTCGGACCGACTATGAAATTTTCAGCGAAACTCTGCCGGATGACTATTTTCCCAAGGGTTCAAATTGGCTGATGCTCGGCCCCTCGGGTCCCCGTCGTCTTAGACTGGCCGTTGAACATCTTTGCCAATTCAGGGGAGGTCTTTGTTTTTGCATCGACCTCGACCCTCGCTGGGTTGTGAAGCTGATTAAAAAAGGCTGGATGGAGCACCTGGAAGAATACAAAAAGCACTGTATTGATCAGGCCGTTACGGTTCTCACGGCCAACCATGACATCAAATGTATTTTTGCGACACCAAAACTACTAGATTCGCTCTGCCTGGCCTTGGAAGACAAGGGCACGACCCTGTCTGAAATCGGTATTACCGGGATTTTTTCAGGAGGCACCGAGTTTACGCCCCAGTGGACCCGATACTGTGTGGAAGAATTGTTCGGTGGCCCTCCCGAAGAGAGCGGGATCTACATGACGCCAACTTATGGAAATACCCTGATGGGTCTGGCATGCAGTAAACCGGTCACCGCAGAGGATAAATACAAAATCAGCTACTATGCACCCCAACCCCGGGCAACCACAGAAGTTGTCAATTTCGATGACTATGATCAGGTGGTCGGTTACGGCGAAACCGGGCGGGTCAAGTTAACAACTTTAACCGATGAATTTTTCGTTCCTGGATTCATGGAACGAGATGAAGGGGAAAGAGAGGCACCCTTCGACCAGTACCCGTGGGACGGGGTTAGCGGTGTCCGCCCATTCCATGAATTAGCCACGTCTACAACAGTCGGTGTTTATTAACCCAACCACGCTCTATGTTTTTCGCGGGACAAAAACAATCCTTCGCGTAACAGAGAGACAACATTCAGAGGGAGGCAACTGTGCTTAATATCCCCGTTATTCGCTGGGGGCAAGAATATGAGTCCCTGGAAACAGAAAAAGTTCTGCATCACGCAACCGGCGAGGCAATCGCCACGGTTGGACAAGCCAACGGGGGAATCATCCAACGTGATATGCGAAAGGCTCACAAGGCCCGCGAGATCCTCAAAGAATTTTCGATCGAGCAATTAATCGAAAAGGTTGGCAAGGCAGGCGATCTATTCGTCAACGGAACGCTCAAAATCGGTGATGGTGAACAGACACCTCAGGATTTTATCGTTCA
>JAZABE010000567.1:0-6630 GCA_036137535.1 Planctomycetota bacterium
GTTTTTTTCCTTCCGAAAGGTAAAGTTCTGTCACGAGTTCCTGTAGCCGTTGAATCGCTATGTTTTCACGGTTTTCATAATAATTACGAATGACTTTACTCTGAAATCGAGATCTTTCCGGCATCACTATCGCTTTGATTCGAGGGTTAAAAGTGCAGATCTCAAACTGAATCCGAGGGGTCTCCATTGACGAAAACCTTGATCGCTCGAAAATAGTAACTCGGCATCAGATTTGAGTCTGGTCCTTTGACACGTTGAGTTTAACAGAAAACAGGAATCTCTCACCGGACCTTTCATGAATTCTCTAGAACATCAGGATCCCGAAGTCTTTGCAACCATCCAGCAAGAAGCCCTCCGGCAACGCACCGGCCTGGAGCTAATCGCCAGCGAAAACTACACCAGCCAGGCAGTTATGGATGCTGCCGGCAGCATTTTGACCAATAAATATGCCGAGGGCTATCCAGGGCGTAGATATTACGGTGGTTGCGAACATGTCGATGTCGTTGAAAACCTGGCGCGCAATCGGGCCAAGCAGCTTTTCGGGGCTGAGTTTGCCAATGTTCAGCCAAGCAGTGGTTCGCAAGCCAACCAGTCGGTTTATTTGACGTTGCTGGAACCGGGTGACACCGTGCTGGGCTTCGACCTTGCCCATGGCGGACACTTAACCCATGGAATGAAACTTAACCTCTCCGGAAAACTCTACAATTTCATCAATTACGGAGTGGACGAGGCTTCCCAACGTATCGATTTTGACCAGGTAGCAAACCTGGCAAAAATCCATCAACCGAAACTGATTGTGGCCGGGGCCAGCGCATACCCTCGCGAAATCAACCACGCTCGATTTGCTGAAATTGCGGAGGCAGTGGGAGCCAAGTTGTTTGTGGACATGGCACATTATGCCGGCTTGGTTGCTGCGGGACTCCATGACAACCCGGTTCAGGTTGCTGACTTCGTCTCCACCACGACTCACAAGACCCTCCGAGGACCCCGAGGCGGACTGGTGCTTTGCAAGGAAGAATTTGCGAAGGCAATCAACCGAAGTGTGTTTCCTGGCATGCAAGGTGGCCCCCTGATGCACGTCATCGCAGGCAAAGCGGTTTGTTTTCAAGAAGCCTTGGAACCCTCGTTCAGAAACTACTGCGAAGCGGTTATCGAAAACGCCAAAACCATGGCAGAAGCCTTGATGCTGGGTGGCCTCAAACTCAGCTCTGGGGGGACCGATAACCACTTGTTACTGGTCGATGTCACCAGCATTGGGTTGGGTGGAAAGCTCGCCGAGGAGTCTCTCGACGCCTGTGGCATTACAGTCAACATGAACATGATTCCCTTCGATCAACGCAAACCGATGGACCCCAGTGGAATTCGAATCGGAACCCCAGCGTTAACCACCCGAGGCATGGGTGTTGACCAGATGAAAACGATAGCCCGCTGGATCTTGGCTGTTCTTAAAGATCCCACGAATCGGGCATTGATTGACGCAACCCGAAATTCCGTCGCTGAACTTTGTGAGAACTTTCCTGTTCCCGCTGATCGTATCACCGTTTAGACAGAGACGGTTCAGTTGTGTTTTGCCTAGAGTTTAAGCGGTCGATACCAGTCAATGATTAATCCAGACGTTTGGACAACGAAAAAACTGCTTGAATGGACCGCTGATTACCTCAAGCAAAATGGATCTGACTCTCCGAGGCTCGACGCCGAAGTGCTCCTTGCCGAGGCCATGGGCTGTCAACGCATTGATCTATACACAAGCTTTGACCAAGTTCCACCCGAAGATCAATTAGCAACATTCCGTCGCTGGATTCAGGAGCGAGCCGCAGGAAAACCAGTTGCCTACCTGGTCGGACAACGTGAGTTTTATTCAATTCCTTTCGAAATCAATGCTGACGTCTTGATCCCACGCCCGGAAACAGAACTCCTGGTCACCCAGTCCGTGGATTTTCTCTCAGCAGTGAAATCAGAGGTCCCATTGGTTTGCGACATCGGCACCGGAAGCGGTTGCATCTCGATTGCCATCGCAAAAAACCATTCAAATTGTCAATTCATCGCAATCGACATCTCAGCCCCAGCCATCGAGCTGGCTAGAAAAAATGCAACAAGGCACCAAGTCGTGGATCGAGTTGAGTTTCTAAAAAGCGACTTGTTCGACCACTGTCCAGAAACGGGTTTGTTTGACCTGATTGTCAGTAACCCTCCCTATATTGGCAGGCAGGAAATGGACCAGCTATCACCCGAGGTCAAAGATCATGAGCCGCATCTCGCACTTTTTTCGGGTGAAACAGGAACCGAGATTATTAGCCGACTGGTGAACCAAGCGCCAGAGCGACTGAAGCCCGGGGGACTCCTGCTTTTTGAAACCAGTCCAATCATCATGGATCAGTGCCTAGAACTGGTCCAAGGAAACCCCCGGCTGGACCCGCCCCAACTCCTAGTCGATTTCGCGAAACAACCCCGGGCCATTGCGGTGACGAAATCGCTCAGCCCCTAGGTGACGCCAAATTGTGATTTTTGGTTTCATTTGTCTTCGGGTCATCGTTCCTGTTTGCCGAGAGTCGTCTGCTAGCAACGTTTCGAGCACCTCTCATCCTTTTACCGGGCAACTAGTTACAACGTTGTTTCAAAAATTGGGTTGCCGAAAGGCAACCCCCGCCTAACATGGTCACACTCGCCTGGACGCATTAGCACTGCACTCGGCACCACCATTTTTCACAAAGGAATGAGCTATGTTAGTACTCTCACGGAAGCAAAAGCAGCAGATTCAAATTGGGGGACAGATTGTTTTAACCGTGCTTCAAATCAAAGGTGGATCCGTACGACTAGGAATCGAGGCGCCTCGGGAAATCCATGTCTTACGAGGAGAGCTGGCCCCAGTTCACGATCCAGGCGAACACTTGGAAAACGCGACACCGCCAGAACAACCTGTCAGATCAGCGGAAATCCCCAGGATACTCCCACTCGGAACCCACACCATTGCTCAAGAGGAATCGATCACTCCCACCCGTTTGACGGAAATCGCCAAAGCGATTCCTTCATTGCATTTGCCAAGATAAAGAACCCCCTCCACGCTTTCCGACAGAGACCAAGGTAGAGCAATGCCGATTTCATCCGGGGACCATTTCACTTGGTTGAAACTATCAGAACAACTTGCCCTGACCCTGAGTACCCTCGCCGTTCCTTGAAGGCTCATTGTCCACGATCAAAACGTTGTCACCATATTCGTCCTTGATTTTTTTTCCTCGCTTATCCAGCTTAGTGTCAGCCTCGACCGTCTTTCGTTGAGCAACTTTTAACAACTGTTGATAGAGCACCCCTGCATCCGCGCCGTTGATGGTGTTAACCGCGGTCGAAACTTCGCCAAGATACCGCAGAAAAATACTGCGACGCTCGCCTTCTTGTTTGATCGTCTTTCGTCGTCTCATGTACATCCCCAGCTTCCGGCCAACCGCTTGCAGACCAAGACGAAGCTCTTTTTCGATTTCTGGGTAGGCTGCAATGGCTTCCTTGGACTCACTAGTAAAGGGAACCCAAACACTAGCCATGTGGACCATGACTGTCACCGGGCCACTAGGTAGGCTGCCCCGTGATTGGGTTAGTCCATAAGCACGCCAATTCGTATTCATGATGGTTTGGGTGATCGCGCAATCTCGCAATTTAAACTGCAATGGGACCCGGTTGGCAAATCGCAAAATCTGCATGGACTGGCCTTCGCTTAAATTGACATTTTTCATTGCTTCATGCAGTTTTTTTCGTTCATCCGATTTCAGTTTGCCGGGAGATTGCCGGGTACTAAATCCCGATTCTTTGATAATCCGGTCTGCCCCGTCTGATCCCATGCCGTCAAATTCATTCATTAAGAATTGCCTTAGCGTCCTCGCATCGGTCTGCTCCAGAAGGCGATCCAGGTCTTCCAGCAGGATTTTCTGAGCCTGAGAACCACCCCCATAGGAGAGCGACACCTCGATCTGAAATGGGTTTCCCCGATAAACCGAGGGTGGGCGAGTGGCCGCAACATAAAACTCGCCGGGCACAACATGATAAAGTCCCTTGAGCAGTAAATCCTCGCCGATCGGACTGATGCAGTCGGTAGACGGCGCCGATATTTTGGTTTCTTGAATGGCCTGGTAAAGCGTGTCCGCTTCTTTTTGACCAATCCTGGTCGTTGATGCGCGGGTGCTCAAACCAGCCGCGTTGCAAATTCGTTTTGCCACGGCGGAACTCACCCGGGAAAATGAGCTGGTCAAAAATTGGGAAAGTGTTGATCCTTTGGCATCCTTAAGCATGGAAAAAAGCCGCCCCAGTTCAACTCCATATGGATGTGGTTTGATTTCAATTGGTTCCTGAGGCAGTTGATCGGTAGACCGGTTGTAGTTGATTTCGTTTCCATCAGGATCCACGTAATGAACTGTCACATGGGGATTCGCGATGGCCGTTTGTTCGAGGTAATCATCAACACTGCCCCGTCCCCGCTTGTGGATCCCTTCGAGTTCTATCGTAACCCGAGTGCCGCTGCGGACCTCCTTGCCTTCTTGGCCTTCTTCCTCTGTTGGGTAACGCGACACCCATTCAATTCCATGTTTGGCGACTGTTTTTTCACCCTTGGCGCCATATTGAATCTCGATTCCGTCGCCTTTCCCATTCAATATTTCGGGCTTATTGGTCTTGGTGTCGATCTGGATTTCAAAATAGTGTGCCGGTTTTCTCAAGGAAATCTTGGAAACAATCTTGATCGGTTTTCCGGTCGTCAACTGACCGTACATACCCGCCGCGCTAATTCCAATCCCTTGCTGCCCACGACTCATCCGCAAGCGGTGGAACTTTGAACCGTAAAGGAGTTTCCCAAAAATCAACGGGATCTGTTTCTTGACGATTCCCGGACCGTTGTCCTGGATGGCAATTTTAAACCGTTCTTTTCCAGCTGGCTCAATCTGAACCCAAATTTCGGGCGTAATCCCGGCTTCTTCGCAAGCGTCCAGCGAATTGTCCACGGCTTCTTTGACTGCCGTCAGCAAGGCTTTTCTAGGGTTGTCAAAGCCAAGGAGGTGACGGTTTTTCGTGAAAAACTCACTGACTGAAATACTCTTTTGATTGGCAGCCATCGATTCGGCTGTGGCACGGCGGCGACGCTTGCCTTTTGTGGCAGTCGGCAACGGGAAAACTCCTTGACGGGTATTTAAATCAATAAGGAAAACGTTGCTCGGAAGGGTCATTTCCGAGCGAGGGTTTTTATTTTTGCTTGAAAACCTCGTGTTTTACTGGCAAAATCGAATCTGCTGATTATAGCGATTCACTCCATTCGGGCCCAGTCGGTTATAACGGTTACGACAGTTCGCGGTCAGGTTTCATCGATCGAATCGACTAATTCTCTCACAACGATTCTCACTGTTGGCCGAAAGGACTGGTAGCTTCCCTCCCTACCGGAAGCACCCACGGATGGGAGTTCAACTAGGACGGTCTGCCGTGGGTCGATTCGGTGGTGATTCGCCGTTGCTTTCCCAAAGGAATGGAATCACTACGACTAAGTATTTTTTTGGCAGAACTATTCTGCCAGTCGATTTTTGATTCAGGAGTAGACGATGAAAAAGACCCTTGCACAGCTTCAGTTGGTTGTCATCATCGCATTATCTTGCTGGCAGCTCGGATCAGATTGTGCTGCACAGCAACCCAGTGCGTTGCACCCTGTAGCCCATCCGCAAACAGCTGAAACTCCATTGGCGATCAACCAGCGACCGGACTTGTTTTACAACTTTTACTTGCACCCCGCCGCTGACTCAACGGCCGCAGCAATGTACCCTGCTCCAATGCCTGTACCAGCAAGGGTTGGCCAAAGTTATTACACCTACCAGCCGCTGCTGCTCCATGAACACATGTATCGACACGACCGGGTTTATTACCGACCTCATGGCACCCGCGATATGTTTTATGTCGATCCCTGCAATAACCAAGCCGAGGGACAAACGTATACCAAAACCTCTGTCATTTGGACGTATGGCTCCAATCATCTCTCACCGTTGCCCCTGAAATTGCCAAGTTTTGGGTACAAGCTGATGAAAGCACGTGGCGCCACCTGCCGTTAACTCCCCAATACCAAAGTGAAACTCACTGAAAGGAATATCCAATGAAAACGAACGCACTGTTTTTTGCTTCGATCGTGATCATGGGCGCAGTGGTTTCCACTGCAGATGTGTCTGGCCAGGAAGCCGCAAAAGAAGGCCAACTCGACCTGTTTTGCCCGGATCCCTCTGAGGGGAAAAACCAAAATTATGAGTCTTTCCGAATCCGGGCCAAACGCATGCTCAATAGCGATGGCCATCCGCACCCGGTATACGCTCACAGCCGCGCAGGAATCGACGCAACCCGAACGCATCGCTGGAACCAGGCACAGGCTCAACAGCGTCCCTGGCATGGTGGCTACTACCACCCAGCCTATGGTCAGCCATTAGCTCTGCTCGTTCCCCCAACCGCCAGTTTTCAGACGGTGTACAGCTGGGGTGTCGGCAATACCCAGAGTATTCCAATCTACCACCAATTTGGGCGACCCTACCCGGGTCGCGCCACGGGTGCGACACCTGGCATGTATCGGCAAGTACCCAGTCCTCAATGGAACACCCAACAGTTTGGAGTTTATTATTCACG
>JAZABE010000568.1:0-3243 GCA_036137535.1 Planctomycetota bacterium
GATTGGTCGTTTGGATCACAAAATCGAAAAGTTGATGACGTTGGGAGCGCGTTCTCCTGGTACCGAATTTATGTCAAGTCAGGTGTATAGCGGCGATCGTGGACTTGCTGTCATCGAGCATGCTCCGTTCGGCGTCATTGGGGCAATCACACCGGTTACCCACTCGTTACCCACGATTACCGGTAATGCAGTGAGCATGATTGCTTCTGGGAACTCTGTCGTTGTCAATCCGCATCCCAGTGGGAAAAAAGTGGCTGCCGAGGGGGTCCGGCGATTCAATAAAGCGATCTATGAAGATGTCGGAATTGACAACTTGATTTCTGTGGTGGCCGAACCAACCCTAGAATCTGCGGATGCCATTTTCAAGCATCGGGACATTGGTCTGATTTGTGTTACTGGTGGGCCCGCCGTTGGACGCGCGGCGTTACGTTCTGGAAAACGGGCGATCGTTGCCGGACCCGGAAATCCTCCAGTTGTGGTGGATGAGACGGCTGATTTGAAACGCGCAGCGGAAGCGATTATCACGGGTGCGGGTTACGATAACAACTTGCTTTGTATTGCCGAAAAAGAAGTTTTCGTTGTGGATTCTGTTTTCGACAAAATGATGGAAGCCATGCAGATCGCCGGGGCTGTGCGATTGAACTCTTCACAAGTGGACCGACTCACCAGTCAGGCAATTGTGCAAGTCGGAGAAGATAACCACGATGCCCCTTCTAAAGAATTTTTGGGTCAAGACGCTTCCAAGCTGATTGCCGCGGCAGGTGCATCTTTCACTGGGGCACCAGAACTTTGCTACGGGGAAACGGATGAAAGCAACCCGTTTGTCCCGGTTGAACAAATGATGCCTTTTTTGCCTTTTGTTCGCTGTAAAAACGTCAATGAGGCGATTGACAAAGCAAAGCACTATGAACATGGTTTTCGGCACACGAGTATTATTCATTCCCATAATGTCCAGAACATGACTCGCATGGGCAAGTTGCTGGATACCACGTTGTTCGTGAAAAACGGTCCTTGTATGGCTGGTTTGGGATTAGGGGGTGAAGGTTATCTTTCATTCAGCATCGCCGGCCCTACTGGGGAAGGGGTGACAACACCGCTTTCGTTTACCCGCGAACGCCGTTGTTCCATGATCGACGATCTTTGCATTCTTGGAAAACCAAGTCATGCAACGGTAGCAGAGGTTTGAGCCTCGAGATTAAAGACGTAGCTTCGCCGAGGTTACCCGTAGAGACACTTCGACGGATCTCCGAATGTTCCGGGATAAAAAATCAAATGTTAAAAGCAGTTGTGATTGGTCGAGCAACATCGACGCTAAAACACGAAAGCATGGTTGGGCAAAAAATGTTGATTGTTCAACCCCAGACGGAAAATGGTTTTCCCGAAGGTGATCCTTTGATTGCAATGGATGGCGTTGGTTCGGGTGTTGGAGAACAAGTCATGATTACTAGCGATGGACGGAATGCCCGGCATTTATTGAATGCCAAGGCAACGCCCGTGCGTTGGTCCATTATCGGAATCCAAGACGAAAAACAGTGAACTTGACCCAAGAAAATTCGTTTGAAAAACCAGAGACGGCAATCGTTGAATCGATTGTACGTAAGGTCATTCAACGTCTTTCCAGCCTTTCCTTTCAGGAAGAAGTCCAGGTTGATAGTCGTTCAAGTTCAACGGAATTTCGCCTCGAAATATTTGACAAGGTGGTCACACTTGAAAGTCTTTTTGGCAAGCTTGATGGTATTCGAACGGTGGCTGTGAATTCTGATGCTATCATCACGCCCGCAGTTCGCGATGAACTAAAGGCATTAGGGATCGAGTTGGAAACTTTGTTTTCTCCAGGAGCCCAGGAAACAAATCAGAGAATCGATTTTTGTATTGCACGGCTTGCAAGCCATTTTGTGCCTGTGGACTGGCTGAAAAATCTGGGGCGAATCAAGGTTTGCTGTGGTGATGATTACAGACAGTTGGCAGACAATCTGGTTGCTGAATCGATTGCTAGTAAAACAATTTGCTTTGCTGCCCAGCCTTATGTTGCGGTTTCAATACTAAATCGAAAACAGGATTTGCGTGTTGCCTATGGGCGAACGGAAAAAGAAGTCGCTGAAATTAAGTTTACCCTGGATGCCAATGTTTTGGTTCTGGACGCCGTGCAACCGAAAAAAGAACAACTTGGGTTGGTTCGCTATTTTGTCAGTGACCAGAAAGGTGTGGCCTGATGAGAATTGCAACCGTTATAGGAACGTTAACACTGAATCGATGCCACTCTTCCTTTCACGGGACGCGATTAAAAGTTGTGATACCGGAATCGCTTGATTCGTTGACTGCACAAAGTGAAAAAGAAGCGGACACTGTGATTGCCTGGGATGAACTGGGTGCCGGTAGCGGCTCCAGGATTTCGATTGCAGAAGGTCCCGAAGCAGCACAGCCGTTTCGGCCAGAGATCAAACCGGTCGATTGTTACGTGTCTGCGATTTTGGACGACGTTGTGCTGGACCCGAAATCACTTGAACAAATCAAAAAACAACAACTGAAACCTTAAACCACGGATCAAAACCATGGATAATATTTTTAAACTCAAACAGGATATTTGTGAAATTGGTCAAAGGATTTACAACCGCGGATACGCTGCTGCCAATGATGGTAACATTACGGTCAAGATCAGCGAGAACGAAGTGCTTTGTACGCCAACAATGACCTGCAAGGGATTTTTGAAGCCTGATGATATTGCGACGATTGACATGACAGGGAAACAGCTTTCTGGGCGCAAGAAGCGATCTAGTGAAGCTTTGCTTCACTTGGAAATCATGAAACAGCGACCTGATATCAAGAGTGTTGTGCACTGTCATCCGCCCCATGCGACTGCGTTTGCCGTTGCTCGAGAACCCATTCCCCAATGCGTGTTACCCGAAGTCGAGGTTTTTCTGGGTGAGACTCCAATCACCAAATACGAAACACCGGGTGGACAGGAGTTTGCAGAGACCGTTCTTCCATTTGTCGATAAAACCAACGTCATCATCCTGGCAAACCATGGCACCGTTAGTTACGGAGAAAATGTTGAAAGGGCTTATTGGTGGACCGAGATTCTGGATTCCTATTGCCGAATCTTGATGCTTTCAAAACAACTCGGAAATGTAGAGTATTTGAATCAGCAAAAGTCCCAAGAGTTGTTGGATTTGAAAGGCAAATGGGGATGGACTGACCCAAGGAATACAAAGGAATTTGAAGATTGCGATATTTGTTCAAATG
>JAZABE010000569.1:0-6947 GCA_036137535.1 Planctomycetota bacterium
CAGCTCAGTTGAAATTTGACGAAGTGCAGAAAAGGCTCGATGAAAAACAGGTTGCCTGGATTTTCTTTCTGAATGGGAAGAATTATTACTCGTTCCTCTTGACGAAGGATGCTTACAAGTTTGATCAAGTTATATCAGCGATCGAAATTCAGCGACAGCTTCCGGCAATTTTAAAGAAAATGGGCAACTCGGGTTCTCGCATGGCACCGGTTAGTCAAAAAACGCTTGAAGAAAATGGTTGGAAGAAACCGGCTGCTGAACTGATGGCCGTCTTGGAACCTCGTGACGCAAAGTGGGACTCTTTCGATGAGTTAATCGTGGTTCCGGATGGTTTGTTGTGGTACCTGCCGTTTGAAATTTTGCAGGTTGGCGATAAAGTCACTGAGAATCTTTGCGACAAAATTTCGATACGCTATGCTCCAACGGTTTCGACGATTGTTCCCGATCAACGGAAGGTGAAGCCCGCTGGAAATTCCTTGGTCGTTGCCGGACGCCTGACCAAAAACCAGGATAAGGAGTTTACTGCAGACGAGCTTGAAAAACTCAAAAAATCCGTGCCGGAGATCACCGTTTTGAACAAGCGGCTCCCTTTTGATTCAGCCTCCTATTCAAGCCAAATTGATCGCTTGCTGATTTGGGACGAAATTGAGTTGTCAGAAAAGATGGCCGGGCTGGAATGGTCTCCGCTCCAAGTCGACAAGGATAAGCCACGTAGTAGTATTGGATCCTGGATGATGCTTCCCTTTAGTGGACCGGAGCAGTACATTATTCCCGGTTACCATACAGATGCAGGAAGTGGAAGAATTCGCAGAAGCGGCCACGAGATTTTTTTGACAGTTTGCGGAATGATGGCTTCGGGTGCACGCACGGTGCTGATTTCGCGTTGGGCAGTAGGCGGTGAAAATGATTATAATTTGACCCGTAATTTTGTCATGGAACTGGAAAACACCTCGGCCGTCGAGGCTTGGGAAAAAGCTCGATCATTAACTTTGCTAAATGATATTAATCCTGAGCGGGAGCCTCGTATCAGAACGTTGACTGGTGATGTTGCCTTGAAAACCGACCACCCGTTTTTTTGGTCTGGATACTTGCTGGTGGATACGGGGGTTGAGCCCGTTCGAGAAGCACCTGCGGAGGTTGGCAAACCCGAAGATGAGAAAAAATAGTTCGCAAGGGTCTTTCGTTTTCTGGTATTGGTAGGATTTAATGGCAACTCTTGGAATAGCGAGAGCCTAGGGCAGCAAGCGGCGTTGAGGTAAAGTGGAGATTTGAACTGCGGGGCCCGCCAGTCGAAAGTAAATGCTGCGAGGATCACCGTTGGAGATGTTCGTTTCGTTCGAAAATGTTCTCGCTTTAAACATTTTCGACTACTGACTTAAGAGATAGGAATGGAAGATAAAATAGATGGAAAAGTCTGAATTAGTGATCGTTGGTGGAGGGATTGTTGGTCTTTCCGTGGGGTTCCAGTTTGCCAATCGCTATCCGGATAAAAAAATAGTGATTTTAGAAAAAGAAAAAGCCCTTGCGCACCATCAGACTGGACACAATTCGGGTGTGCTGCATTCCGGGATTTATTACAAGCCCGGTTCACTCAAGGCGGTCAATTGTCGCGAAGGTAAGATTGCGATGGAGAGGTTTTGCGCGGAACATGGAATTGACTATGAGATTTGTGGCAAGGTTATTGTGGCCACTGCTGAATCTGAAATTCCTGCGATGGAAAGGATTTATCAACGAGGGCAAGAGAATGGTGTCACCTGTGAAATCCTATCCAAGGAGCAGTTATCCGAACTGGAGCCCCATGTGGCAGGAGTGAAGGCGATCCACGTTCCGGAAGCGGGCATCGTGAATTACAAGCAGGTTTGTGAAAAACTGGCAGACCTGGTCATTGCAGCGGGTGGTGAGGTTCGTACGGATTCCAGGGTTGTTGGTATTGAACACCAAGGTTCCACGTCGGTTATTCAGTCAAGTTCAGGTGAAATCGAAGCAAAGTTGATCGTTAATTGTGCAGGGCTTCACTGTGACCGAATGACGAAAATGGGTGGTAGCTCGCCCACGGCAAAGATTGTGCCGTTTCGCGGTGAATACTATGAAATCAAGCCTGAGCGTCAGGGGCTTTGCAGGAACCTGATTTATCCGGTGCCCGATCCGAAATTTCCTTTTCTGGGAGTCCATTTTACGCGAATGATCGAAGGTGGAGTTGAGTGTGGGCCGAATGCAGTTTTGGCTTTTGCCCGGGAAGGTTACAACAAGCTGGATGTGAATTTTCGGGACCTGTTTGAAAGCTTGACTTATCCTGGATTCATCCGGATGGCACTTAAACACTGGAAGATGGGGATGGGAGAAATGTGGCGTTCGTTTAGTAAGGCCGCTTTTGTTCGTGCATTGCAGAAACTGATGCCTGAAATCCAGAAGGAGGACCTCGTCGCGGCGCCAGCTGGCATCCGAGCTCAGGCAGTATTGCGAGACGGATGTTTGGTGGATGATTTTGTGATTGACGAAACCGAGTCCATGTTGAATGTTAATAATGCCCCCTCTCCTGCAGCGACAGCATCACTGAAGATTGGGGACTCGGTAGTGGAGATGATCTCCAAGAGATTTGATTGAACCGAGCGGAACTTCCGTTGATTGAAGCCCGTGTTGGGGTTTGGGTTTCCGCAAGTATGGACCCTTCTTTCGTGCGGCGAAGTTTGCAGTGTGAAGATCACGGTCTCCTGGCTGTTTCGGGCCTTATGGTTTTTGTGGCGACGTCCCCGGGAAAATCTTGGGCGAATCAAAATGATTCTCTCGGACGAGACTTGCAGCCAGTATCTGGATTGGTCAACAATAGGGTGAAGAGTTGAAGGTTTGTAAGCCGTTACCAGATAAATCGCCATCCGATCGGATGGGTCTTTGTGATGAATCCGGACCGTTGATTCGGTGACGAAAATTTCGTTCTGGGTTAAGCCTGCGGTTAATCTGCTAACTAGCCAGAGGTGCCTGAAAAGATGCGGAAAATATTTCAATCGGTCGGTCCTGCCTTAATTGTGGCAGCCGTTGTCTTGGGGCCGGGCTCGATCTTGATGAGTTCAGTAGTGGGAGCCAAATTTGGTCTCGTTGGTTTTGGGGTCGTGGTTCTAGTGACTATTCTGCTGATTGGAATGGTGGCATTGTCAGCTAGGCTTGGGGCGGTTTATGAGGACAGCCTTTGCACCGAGCTGGCAAAACGATTGGGGCGACCGGCTGCGGTTACGGTGGGGATGGTTCTGTTTCTGATGGCCGCACTTTTTCAGTCGTCCAACAACATTGCGTTGGTCGGTGGATTAGAACCGATGTTGTCGTCGACCGAATCCGTCAGTTTTGGAGTGCGTGTTTCAATCATCGTTGCAATCAATTGCCTGGTGATTGGTTGTCTCTATTGCATGCAAAATCTCTATCGGTTTATTGAAAGCGGCATGAAAGTCTTGATTGGATTAATGGCTCTCGCTTTCATTGTGAATTTCTTTATCGTCTTTTCGTCCCCGGTTGAAAAAAATCTAGAACTAACAGAGGGACAACCGGACTGGTTGCCTATCATCGGTCTGATTGGAACCACGTTTTCGGTGGCAGGTGCGTTTTATCAGGCTTACCTAGTCAAAGAGAAAGGGTGGGGGATTAACGAAGTTAAAAGAGGTTTGACCGATTCGATTTTGAGCACATCGATACTTGGGTTGATTACTGCAATCATCTTGTTGGCATCTTGGCGCGTGTTTTATGGTCAAGAGATTTCTTTGAAGACGGTTGATCAAATTGCCCGACAGCTTGAACCTTCATTTGGTTCCGCGTCAAAAATGATCTTTTGCATTGGTATCCTTGCTGGAGCTCTCAGTTCGTTTATGGTCAATGCGATTATTGGCGGAACCGTGTTGTCAGACTCAATGGGCAAGGGTTCAAGGCTCAAAGATCGTTGGCCTCTTCATCTTTCAACACTAGCGTTGGTCATTGGAATGCTGGTGGCCATTGGTTCGTTTTACAAAGAAGGGAGTACTGTTCACCTGATCACGTTGGCCCAAGCGTTGACCGTCATTGGGGTTCCGGCGCTTGCCCTGGCTTTGATTTACCTCGGAAGCCAAACAGAGCTGAAGTCGGAAAGGAAAATTCCGCGGCCATTGTTAGCCCTTGCCCTGGTTGGCCTGCTGGTTTCATGCGTGGTCGCCTGTTTTACGATCAACAAGGTTTATCGCAAGATGATTCCGCAGGATGAAAAATCGATTGCTTGGCGTCAGCCGGTTGCGGGTTCTTTGCCTAGATTATTTTGAACGATCGCGAGGTCGGACGTGTCTGCGACAGATCGTGTTTAGGGAAAAGTGTTGCTGCTTAATAGTTTTTTCGGGGGTTCTGTCTTCCCTAGATGCGGGAGGGATCGGAATTTGGTTGGTTTTTCTTAGGGGGCTGTTTAGGTGACAATATCGACGAATGGTTACGGTTTTACCATTCTTTTACGTGACAAGTACCAATCAGATATTTGTTTTTCATGAAATCCCTGTACCATCTTACAGTTCTATCGCGTTATGGATCGTGAGCGTTTGGTGTCCAGTGGACGATGAGATTTAAGCCCAAGCAGGCTTGAGCCAACTTGCGATTCAAATCGGCTTTTGCCTAAAAGCAGGAAAAATCACATGCCAGTCAGCACCTACGAGTCAAAAAAACAATGTGAGTCTGAGCATCTCAGTCAGGCAGAGAGTTTTACCGTGCCAGATGAGCTTCAGCTTGAAGCGGATGCGGGATTTGAACTGAAAGGCATTCCGACAACCGATTTCAAAACCTCTCCAGATTCAATTGCTCCATCGAGATTAGCTGTTTCTCTGGCGGTCGGGTTGCCACCGGTTGGCTTGGTAATTGGCTTGGTTCTCGCGGTCCAGTACGGTGGGTTAAATCCATGGTTTATTGGTTTGGCTTTAGGGGGTTGGATTGCGACCGGATTGGGGATCACAATTGGCTATCACCGTTTGATTGCCCATCGAGCATTTCAGACACACAGTTGGCTGCGCGCTTTTTGGACTGCGCTTGGTGCAATGGCATTGGAGGGGTGTCCCCTTCAGTGGAGTACCGTGCATCGTAAACACCACCAGCATAGTGACCTGGAGAGAGATCCGCACACTCCCTACAAGAAAGGTCATGGGTGGCTTCAAGGCTTTTTCTTTTCGCATCTTGGCTGGATGTTTCGACAGCACACGTTTGTGGAAGACGTCAATAAGTTTTCCGCTGATTTGAGAAAAGATCCTGTGATCATGTTTTTCCATAAAACCTATCTGTATTGGATCCTGATGTCGGTCGCAATTCCCATAGGAATCGGCTATCTGATTGAACCAACAATGCTAGGAGCACTGTATGGCCTGCTTTTTGGGGCTGCATTAAGAATTTTCTGGACTCACCATATTACATGGTCTATTAACTCGGTGTGTCACATTTTTGGTTCTCGCCCGTATCAGACAAAAGACAAGAGTACGAATAACCTGTTATTTGGGATCTTGGCACTTGGGGAAGGATGGCATAACAACCATCATGCATTCCCCAATTCAGCTCGTCATGGATTGAAATGGTGGCAATTTGACTTGAGCTGGGTCGTAATTCGAATGATGTCCTGGTGCGGATTGGCTTGGAAAGTCAAAACGCCTAGTGTAAAAGAGTTGCAATCCAAGACGATAACAAGCTGAATTTGACGCGGTCAAAAGAGGCGGACTTGATTCCGAAATGATCTCTTGGGCTGAGTTGTTGTAGGCAGAACAATGTTACATCGCAGGTCATTAGCCGTACCGTTAGCTTTGGGGATCACAATGATCTGCCTAGTGATTGTGGTGATCGTCGGCTGGATCTTGGTGACGATATCGGGGGCGTTAAGTGAAAATGGTTCTTGGGTTTATTGGGTTTGGTTGGTCCTCGGAACCGTAGTCCTCTGTTGTATTCTGGCGGGTGTCGCGTTCTATCTTGCCTACGCAGTCAATTCGATACGAATTAATCGCCGGCAAGCAAATTTTATTGATGCCGTGACTCATGAACTGAAATCACCCATGGCGTCGTTACGGTTGGGTTTGGAAACCATGTCCCGTCGGAAATTGTCGTCCCAGGATATGGACAAGTTCACCAAGGCGATGAAAAAGGACGTCCATCGCTTGGACCGATTGATTTCACATTTGCTGAATGCGGCCGGGCTTCATCTTGCAGACGGCGATTCAAAAGGAGAGGTGTTTGATGTCTGCGAAGTCATCAAGGAGTGTATTGCCGATGTCTGCACTTATCACGAATTTCCAGAAACATCGATTCAATTTTCGGAACAGTCAATTTTGCATTTTGGTCCAGTCCAAGATTTCGAGATTGTCTTCAGAAATCTCATTGACAATGCCGTAAAATATTGTGGAAAACCACCGGTGATTTCGATCAATGTCCGAAACAATTTACCTGGATCTCGAATTGAAAACAACGAAGGTGTATTAATCATTGAGATTGAAAATAATGGTGTCTCTGTTCCTGATTCTGAGAGGCAGCGTGTTTTTCAGAGATTCGAGAGAACTGGTATCGAGCTTGAAAGAACAAAACCTGGAGTGGGGCTGGGCCTGTTTATCGTCAAGATGCTATTGAAGCGTCATCAGGGACGAATCAGCCTTGAAAACCCAAACGGTGAGGAAGGTACTCGGGTTGTTGTTGAACTTCCGATTCAGTCGCCGGGTGCTGGTTCGAATTCTTCCACCGATCTTACAGAAGGATAGTTCGTTGGACAATAAATACCGAGTGTTGTTAGTTGAAGACGAAGAGAATATTGCACTCGGTATCAAGTTCAATCTTGAAGCGGAAGGTTATCAAGTGACCGCTGCCGCAGATGCTGCCGAAGCTCTGACCGAGTTCCGGCGTGCAGAGTTTGATCTAATCATATTGGACATTATGCTGCCCGGCATGAGTGGATATTAGATCTTCTAATCTATTCGTGAGGTGAA
>JAZABE010000570.1:0-2903 GCA_036137535.1 Planctomycetota bacterium
GCAATACCGACTTCCTGCTCAATCACTGGCCAGTTCAAAACTGGAAAAACCGGGTTGGGGCTACATCGCGCGGCATCAAGATTTACTCCTGGGAACAGTTGTGCGAGACGATGCCAGCTCCCGGAAATGGTGGGGAAAAACCAAATGGTATGATGCCACTGGTGGCAGTGACACTCACGTGGTCGCGGGAAACGCTCTGTTTGCCATTGATCTCAAAACAAACCAGCCCAGCTGGAATTATCCAGGCCTGATCCTTCATCCCACCATCACAATCTTGGAAAATAAAATCTACTTCGTGGAAGACAAGACCCCTGCCCATTTAGCCAAACCGCCAGGCCGGATTCCGTTAGACCAAGGGCAGCTCCATGAATTGGTCTGTTTGGACCTGGGAGACGGCTCCGAGATTTTCAGGAACCCGATCGATCCCTTCCAGGGAAAGCTGGCATCGCTTTATTTGTCCGGCGGCGGAAATCCCCAATTAAAATCGTTGGTCCTGGTCGCTTCCGAAACCAGTCGTTCGGAGTTCACGGTAAGCAACTTCAACCTCCAAAACGGAAAACCCAACTGGAAACGCGCCGTCAAATGGGAAGCCAACCATCATGGTAAACACATTTCCAGGCCGGCCATTGAAAATGACATTCTCTATGTTAGGCCGGAAGTCATGAAACTGTCCGATGGTTCAACAATTCACCGGGGATTCCCGAGTGGACATGGTTGTTCAAGTTACACACTCGCCAAAAATGGACTCTTTTCAAGGCTCGGTGAGACCACGTGGTGGGATGTCCGGAATAGCAAAGTCAATCGGTTTAGCCGGGTGCGAACCGACTGTTGGATCAGTGCTATCCCGGCCCAGGGCATGTTGCTTTCGGCGGAAGGGGGTGGGGGTTGTTCCTGCGGCTCCTGGCTGGAAACATCCATGGGATTCTTACCCCGAAAAATCGATCAAACGTTCCCTGAGCTTGAATCTCCTGTTCCCAACACCTCACCCAAACAATGAATACCAACCAAACCTTACGGTAAGTGACTCGCTTGATGATTCCTGACATCACGGAGCCAAAAACTGGTAGGTGTTTTCGCAGTCAGACAACTTGGATCGGCCAATGAAACTTCGACGTTTTTTTGTGAGCTTAATTTTGTTGGTGCTATTCCAACAGATAAGCTTTGCTGATTGGCCCGAGTACCGAGGCAACCTCCAACGAACCGGTTTTCACCCACAAAACCTCAAGGCTCGATCCTGGAAACCCGCGTGGGCAAAACAGTTTGCAGCGCCCCAGTCGGCCTGGGACTCTCCCGCACGCGGCAGCCTTTGGCAAAACCTGACGTCGATTGAAGCAAGAGTTACCGATGACCGGGCAAACGTCCCCTTGATCGCCACTGACCTCGCGGGAAAAATGCACGTCGTTGTGCCTTCTTCTACCGAAGACCGTCTCGTCGCCTTAGACCCGCTGACCGGCAACATCAACTGGCAGGTGGAGACTGATGGCCCAATCCGGTTTGCCCCAAGCCTGGCAGGCGGTGCGGCCTATTTTGGAGCTGACGACGGCTACCTGCGAGCCGTCGATTTACGCAATGGCAAGATTCTCTGGCAAGAACTGATCGGCCCTGGTTATCCATCGATCGTGGGTAATGGTCGCTTGATCAGCCCTCACCCCATTCGCACTTCGGTCTTGGTCAACGGGGATTATGTTTTTGCTCATGCCGGATTGTTTCCTAGCCAGGGCGTGTATAGCGTTGCGGTTCATCGCAAGACTGGCAAACTGATTTGGCGACGTCAAACCAGTGGTTCACCCCAAGGCTATTTACTGGCAACCGGTGATGATCGACTCTATATCCCCACAGGCCGTTCATCCCCCTATGCCATCGACTCGACCAATGGAAAAAAACTCTACGATCTCCCGTCGCCCGGGGGAACCTTCTGCATGCTGACGCCCCACATGTTTTTCTCCGGCCCCGGAAACTCGCCAGAAGTCCAATCATTTGCAGCGAACAACAACGCCAAAATGCTAGCTTTCAAGGCCAGACAGGTTGCCGCGGGAAACGGAAAGATCTGGACTGCCAATGGAAGCCGGATTGCCTGTCATGATCTCACACAGGTCGCGAAAAAATTGCAGAAAACACTCTGGCAACTCGAATCAAAACACCAAAATGGATTGATGGTATCAGGAAATCCAGCCAGGCAATTGTTATTTGCCGGGGGCAGTGAAGGAGTCGATTTCGTGGATGCCCGCACTGGCAAACTCATTCAAAAAATTGCAGTTGAAAAAAGCAGGGGCGAAGTGGTTCATTTAGCGATCACTGAATCCGGCAAAGGCGTGCCTGAAACCCTGGTTGCCAGCACGAATACCGGATGGATTCTCGCCTGGCAGCTGGCAAACCAGCTTGCTTCTCGGTCCCAACCGCATTCCTTACTCGATCGAGTCCCGGAGCGGCCCAGTGCAGCGGCTGTCGTAGAAAATGCAGAACTCACCTTGGCCATCTCAAAATTAAAGTCGCCTCGTGGATTTGCTCTGGTGGTTGGAAATCGGTTGCAATCCACTCTCGACCAGATCGTGAAACAAACCTCACTCCACGTCGTTGGAGTAGTGGACACACCGCGCACTGCGTCACAATTAAAAACTCTTTTTCGTGACAAAGGACTTTATGGCACGAGAGTTTCTATTCGCTCCCACACCCCTGGCCAGCCGCTGCCCATCACGAGTGGCATCTTCAATCTGGTTGTTCAAGTACCGGGTGCAATGCTGAATGACCAAGCAGATCTCGCCGCCGCCTGTGCGGGTTCAGGTATTTTCCTGAACGCAAACGGGAGCATCCAGGTCATCGAATTGACCGCGGAATCAGGAATTTGGCGGCACCAATACGCCAACCCCCAGAATCTTTCCGATTCACAGGATGAAAGGGTCGGC
>JAZABE010000571.1:0-1910 GCA_036137535.1 Planctomycetota bacterium
TCGCCGTTAAGGTAACATTGGGGAACGGTCATAGTTTGAAAAACAGAATTTCGGTAGCATCCGCCATGGCATTGCCAATGGCTTTATGATTATTGTTCATTGAGCCGAGAAAGGCTAAGATCAAAAATCTTGTCTTTGGAAGTTTTCCTTGAATTGTAGCTCTTTCAATCCGTTTTCGTGTAACAACCATGAGAAATCCCTGCATTTTGCTGACGCAAATTTTGTTCTTGAGCGGTTCTTTGGTTGCTGAGGATTGGACACAATTTCGAGGAAACCATCGGGATGGTAAATCAACAACCCGGAAGATCAATTCGAATTGGAGAAAACTCAAACCCGCTCTTTTGAACCGTTTCAGTGGAGCGGGCCAAGGGTATTCGAGCCTTTGTGTTGTGGGTAACAAAATTTACACCACTGGCAATTCTGCCTCTTCTCAGTTTGTCGCGTGTTTCGATCTCGATACCGGAACCCGGGAATGGAGTACGGATATTGTTGGAGTCATACCGAATCACGCGGAGTCCGGAGCGCGATCCACTCCAACCTACAGCAACGGCAGGCTCTACGTGGTTGGCTCGAATGGCCGGCTGGTTTGTTTGGACGTCAACCAAAAAGGGAAGATCGTTTGGTCCCTGAATTGTCAAAGAAAATTTGAAGGGCGCTTGATGAGTGGTTGGGGCTATTCAGAATCGCCTTTGGTCGATGATGGAAAGGTGATTTTTACGCCGGGTGGTGAAGATGCAATGGTTGTAGCCGTTAAGGAAAATTGGTCCCCTGGTTCACAAAGCCAAGTCAGTCAACCGGTTGTTCTTTGGAAAACCCATGTCTCAAAGGTTGGGACGGGAGTCAATGGTATGCGCGACTCGCTCAATGCTGGAGCCGGTTACAGTTCGATGATCATTGCGGAAATATTCAAGACCAAACAATATGTGCAGTTCGTGGGGGGGGGAGTGATTGGTATTGATCCGGAATCGGGAAGCTTGCTGTGGTCCAATAGCCGTTGTGCGAATAAAACGGCTAACATATGTATGCCAGTTTCTGTGGGTAACAGTATTGTTTACTCATCGGCACCTCGTGGGGGATTGGGAATGCTCAGAGTGTCAAAACAGGCGGGTGAATTTCAGGTTGAACCCGGTACGGTCTACTGGTCAAGAAGGTTCAATTGTCATCATGGCGGTATGATTGCTCATGAGGGGCACTTGTTTTTTGGAAATGGGGAAAACCGGGGATATCCAACCTGTATTGAACTGGCTACTGGAACGGTCAAATGGGGAGGAACTTTTCGCGGGCCGGGCCGGGGTTCTGCCGCATTGGTTTTTGTTGATGGAAAATTGATCTTTCGATACCAAAATGGTGTGGTGGCCTTGATCGATGCCAATTCATCAGAATACCGTTTGCTAGGACATTTCAGGCAACAGGTTGATTCGGGCAACAAAAGCTGGTCTCATCCTGTCGTGGTTGATGGCAAATTGCTATTACGAGAGCAGGATGAAATCATGGTTTATGATTTGCGCTAGGTTATGATGGGTAATGGGAGGGACTCGGTTACTACTCAGGGTGCCATTTGGATCGATGGGTAGCCGGATCCAGTTCGGGTGCCCTGCAGTTTGACCATTAGTTTTCGAACAGAGGAATTAAGTGGGCGAGATGGACTTTCGAATTCAACGGTTAATACGGGCTGGCGGGGATTGAATTGGGGCAAGGTTTTAGCTGGCCGCGTTTCACTGAATTTTAAAAATGATGAAAAGAGGCAAATCAATTCGCGAAAAAGACGAGGTTGTTTTCTTCCCAACAGCGGCTCGCTGGGATGAAAGAAACCAGGCTTGGGATGTGTCAATCGATGGCGCTGTTTTTGATCCGTGTAAGGTCAAAATGAGAAAGAAGCTCATGATTAGGCTTCTTCGACGTTTCATGAA
>JAZABE010000572.1:0-4101 GCA_036137535.1 Planctomycetota bacterium
ATTTTCCATCATTTTTTCAGGAGGGATCATTAAAATTTTATCGCCAAATCGGTCTTGACGCGTCGCCGGTTTTCCTGGCCAACACCCATTCTCGGGACCGCGACATTAACTCCAGGCAATTTGCTCGTCTTGGCGGAAAAGCTGGCTACAAAAAAAGAGCGTGGCGAATTTCACCACGCTCTTTTTGAATTGAGATAAGGCCTGTCTGGCTATTTTTTCTTCGCCGCAGAGACAAAACCTTTTTTGAAAGACTTATCCCCAAAGACTAGGTCTACTTGCGCTTTTCCTTTGGCTTTTGCTACTTTACCTTCGCAATTGCCACAGCAAAAAGCGACCTTCACGCCACCGACTTCAACTGCGTGGGCTGCCTTGCTCGGCCCCCCAGAAAGAGGACACTTTGCCTGCTTGTACTGTTTCGTATGCACGAGCTGGTGGTTTGCCATCGTTGAGTATTTTTCTGGGTCCTTCTTAAACTTACCCAAACACCCGCCACAGCAGACATAAACTTTTCCACCTTTGTAGTCAGCGGCCTTGGCTTCCTTGGCAGCTTGCTTGGGGTTTACTACGCATTTAACTTTCTTGAAGTCAACGTTTTTATCTGCAATCCCAGAAGCAAAAACAAGTGTTGTTGCCAGCATGGCGACTGCGGTAACGGTCAATAAGACGCCCGGCTTTCGCATTATTTCATATCTCCCTGAAAAAAATTTAGTGACAAGCTTATTCAGCTCTGTATTGCGATTTCACAACCTACCGCTAATTATCGCTAGATTCAACGTCGGTTGTCAATTGGAATCGGGGATCGTTAACAAAAAAGGTAAAAACCCACCCCATCAGGATCGCTGCTGAAATCACTAAAAAAACCGAGGAAAACCCGAAAACAGGGATCGCCCACCCCGCAATTTGTGAACAAATGATCACCGGCAAAGCAATACAAAGGCTCAAAGCGCTCAAGAATTGCGGATGGGATTCTGGCGGCGCCAACTCCAAAGCAAAATTATTCAGCACACGAATAGTAACGGGTGTAACCCCGAGTATCAGGAACACCACGAAATACCAATTCATTGCCAGACGCTGATCCATTGAAAAGCAGATCGCCAGGAGGGGAACACTTGCCAGGAGGAACAGCACAAACTGGAGCACAAACCGATTTCCCATTCGGTCGGCAGCCGGACCAGCTAAAATGCTAAAAACGACCGTTCCTGCATTCTGAAGGATCACCCACGCCACCAAATCTTCGAAGAAAAACCCGGTTCCCGACTCTGCAAGACACTCCCGGTACAACGCTTGGTAATGGGGAAACAAAACCAGAGACATTCCAAAACAAGCGGCAATCACTGACAGCAAGCGGAACTGAGTGTTGGAGCGAAACAAGGTCAAAGGCAAGCGTAGAAAATTCAACCCTTTGAATCGAGGGGTGCCGTGCCTGTCCTTTGTCTCGCAACACAACAAGATCCCCGCCGAGCCGATCAGAAAACAGACACCTGAAAAACCAAATACCCAAACCAAATTCCCGCCCTCCAACGAAAACCATTGGCGAAGCAAAAACCAGGCGGCCCCAATCGCCAAGATCCCGCCGATCGTATTGGCAACCAAAAAAAGCCTTCCGCGGTAATCATAGGCAACCAGTTTGCCCTGGAGTGTATTGAAACCCAGGTTGTTCACTCCAACGCCGATAAAAAACAAAGCGTAAAGCAGCAGAAAGCCGACCCTCATCACGCTCCCCGGAAGACGATCCTTCAGTAGCCAGATCGCCGCCAGACCTAGAAAAAACAGCCCCATCAATCCACTACAAATCGCCACGACATTTTTTTTATGGCTAGCACTTCGGATTCGATCGGCGAAAAAAAGCTGGGGAAGACTCTGACCGAGGCGGTTCAATTGAGGCAACCAGCTTCGCATCCATGATGCGAGGGCCGTTCCCGGACCGCAGAGCAAGTCCATGATCGCCGGCATGACGATGCTCTCGGTCTTAAAAATCCAGCCAATTCTCATGGTGATCTGATAGGCCGCAAGCACAAAAAAATTGCGACGCGCGGGACCCGACTGGGCAAACAAACTGGTACCCGCGGTTTCCACGCCATCCAATGAATCGGTGCCCGAGCCCCGCCGACCTGAATTTTCAGCCTCCTTTCCCTTCAGCGAAGGGCCTTCATCACTGTGGCCTGTTTGAGTTTCAGCATTGCTTGGCGAAGGATCCATGAATCTATCTGGCTGGATCCGTTCAAGCAGACCTGTTGATGCCTGGGAAAAGTTCAGAAAAAAAGTGTCAAGAGTGGCTTTATCTTAGCTAAGGATCCCGGAGTAACGTAGTGCGGAGGTCACGGCAAGTGATTTTGACATTAAAATCCGGGGTGAGGGCCCCGTCGGTCCAGGTCGCTACCGTGAACGCCACGACCAGGCAATTTTAAAATTGTTCCGATATTTGTCGGCTGACCTTTGGGCTTCCCAAAAACCAAAGGGATCCAGCTAAGCGGAGAATGACACGAATTCGCTGGCAACACTAGAAGACCGCAGGCGCATTAGGTAAGTTAGAGTGCTGAGTTTGGGATGTACAACTCCGTAAAAACATCCAATAATTTTGAACGACCGGGTTCAATCCCCCGGTTCATCCGTTCCCAATGTCCCTCCGTCTAGTTTCTCTAAGTCAAAAGGAATAGCGAATGCGTCACCAATTGACCTTTTTTCTCTCCATGGTGCTTCTGGCCGGCTCGGCTACGGCGAATGATTGGCCGAATTGGCGGGGTCCCGAACAAAATGGCATTTCCCGCGAAACCGGGATCGTCAGTACGTTTGACTTTGAGAACCTGAAAAATGTCCGCTGGGTCGCCGAGACCGGTGGACGCTCAACCCCAATTGTGCTCAATGGCAAGGTCTACCTTAACTGCCGAACCTCTGAGAACACCGGCATTGACCAAGAGTTGGTCAACATCCAGGAACAGGTCATTTGCTGGGACGCCAAAACGGGTAAGGAACTCTGGCGAGACCGGTTCAATGTGTTTGGCACCGACATTCCCGTTGAGCGAGTCGGTTGGGCCCATATGACAGGTGACCCTGAAACCGGTTACGTCTATGTGCACTCAGTCAGTGGCATTCTTCGTTGCTACAGTGGTGAGGGCAAACTGATTTGGGAAATTTCTCTCTGGGAAGAATATGGAAAAATCTCCGGTTATGGCGGCCGAACCCAAACTCCCGTCATCGACGAAGATCGTTTGATTGTCAGTTCGTTGATCGTGAGCTGGGGCGACCTTAAAGGCCCCTCTCCCAAACACTATTACTATGCATTTGACAAAAGAACCGGTGCTCTCCGTTGGATGAAAGCACCCGGGGGTAAGCCTAGGGATACCAATTACTCAGTCCCGATTGTCTCCGTCGTTGATGGGACGCGAATGCTAATCGGCGGTAATAGCGATGGCGGCGTTTACGCAATGAATGCCCGAACCGGTGATAAAATCTGGGGACACATGATGTCCAAGCGTGGTCTGAATGCAACTCCGGCCGTCGCCGACGGCAAAGTCTTCATCTCCCACGGTGAAGACAACATTGACACCAATAAATTTGGCAGCGGTCAGTGCCTTGATGCCAAAACTGGTGCCTTGGTTTGGCGGGTCGATGAAGTCAAGGCGGGCTACACCGCTTTACTCTATAAAGACGGTTTGCTTTTCGTCGTTGCGGACACCGGCGACATGCATGCCTACGAGGCAACTTCCGGGAAGGAACTCTGGAAATACAACTTGGGAACGGTTGGCAAAGGCTCCCCCATCTGGGTCGATGGAAAAATCATTGCCACTGAAGTGGATGGCAACATCCACATCTGCGAGCCCTCAAAGGCCGGCTGCAAACAACTTTGCCGGGTTCAGCTCAAGGCATCCAGTGGAAAGGGTTTCGATGAAATCTATGGTTCTCCGGCCATTTCCAACGGAAACGTTTATATCGCCTCCCGGGATCGGCTGATTTGTTTTGGCGGCGATGAAGCCAAATCCAATGCTGTTGAAAAACCGTCCGCGGAAAAACCGGTTTCAGACCAAATCGCTCAACTCCAACTTTGGCCGGCAGAAACCCGAATTTACGAGGGTCAGTCGGTTGATTACCAGGTGGCGGCCT
>JAZABE010000573.1:0-1058 GCA_036137535.1 Planctomycetota bacterium
TCTTCCGTTTTTTGAAATTCCGTTCGCAACATCTCGATCGCGTTGCGGCGGTTGGGACCGTTGGGAACCTCTCTCAATATCCAGTGGATACCCTCTAGGTTGGCTAAGTCCCCGTTGCTCTCTTGCAGAATGCCCATTATCTGGAAAGCGTAATCGTCGGCGTCTGGAGCTAACACTACCGTGGGTTCGTGTCCCGTCTCGGTTTGCCCTTGCCCGGGGATCGCCCCTTGCAATTGGCGAAAATGACGCAGCTCGTCTTCGTAGGCTTGAGTCAACGCGGCCACTCGTTGTTTGACTGGCAGGATTTCGCTGTGGGGCTTGCTGCTCTGGTCACCTTGCTGGCCATGAATCGGCCTAGGCGTGGACGAGGGACGGCAGGCGATGGGCAGCAGGATCAGTAGGCAACCGAAACAGCACAGCAGGCGTCTTCTCATGGTATTGACTCTTCGATCGGAAAAGTTGCAATCAAACGCGGGGCAAGTGGGGTCGCGGATGATTGTAACGTTTCAATGCGGGTAGAGCGGAGTGGCAAATCAATTCAGGGAGATGAGAAATGGTTTTTTCGTCGTAAAGTTTGATTGGACTTCGTTGGTAGTGGGTTCGAGACCCGTTCATTGGGAGCCGATGGTCGCAAGCGATTTGCCGAAATTAATCAATTCCAAGCTGCCGTCCTGGTGTTCCACTAGAAAAGACTCGTTTTCTACCCAGTCTCCCAGGTTGATGCTCAGAACTTGGTCCTCCTGGTTGATGCAGGGCTGATGAATATGGCCGTAGATGACTCCATCGCAACCACGGTGCATGGTCTCTGAAATCAGTCTTTGTCGAATGGATTCGGGACGTGCCATGAACCATTTAAAGAATCGCCTGATTTGATGACAAAATTTAGTCGGTAAAATCCAAAGGATTCGATCAAAAATCCGGCTTCCCCAAACGGACAGTCCCTTGGTCCGTTTTTCAACGTTGTCAAACAGGTCACCATGAATCACGAGCAGGCGTTTACCGGAGGAGGTTGTGTGGACGATATCTTCGGCCCAGCGAAATGCGCCCAACGATTTGCC
>JAZABE010000574.1:0-4285 GCA_036137535.1 Planctomycetota bacterium
GCACCAATACCAGTAACCCGTCAGTGATGATGGCTGCAGGATTAGTCGCTAAGAAGGCTGTTGAAAAAGGGCTCTCTGTTCAAGCTAATGTGAAAACAAGTTTGGCGCCCGGATCGCGGGTGGTGACGGACTATCTCGACAAGGCTGGCTTGACTGAGGCTCTCGACCAGCTCGGTTTTCAGACCGTCGGTTATGGATGCACCTCTTGCATCGGCAATAGTGGTCCATTGCCAGTACCGGTTGCCAATGCAATTACGGAGGGGGACTTAGTCGCTTCGGCCGTACTGAGCGGTAATCGTAATTTCGAGGGCCGAGTCAATCCCTTGACCAAGGCAAATTACCTAGCCAGTCCTCCGTTGGTGGTTGCTTATGCTCTAGCAGGAACAGTCGATATCGATTTAACTTCGGAGCCGATTGGAACCAACGAATCCGGGGATGCAGTGTACCTCGAGGACATTTGGCCGAGCCATGACGAAGTCAATGAATTGGTTGCAAGCTGTGTTTCACCGGAGATGTATGAGACCCAGTATGGAAATGCGTTTGAGTCAAATGAAACGTGGAATAATATTTCGATCACCGAGGGCGATCTGTACGACTGGGACGCAGCAAGCACCTATATCCAAGAACCTCCTTTTATGGAGAATCTCACACCCGAGGTGAAACCGATTGAACCGATTGCCGGCGCGCGATGCTTGGCGTTATTGGGGGATTCGGTTACGACCGACCATATTTCGCCCGCGGGTGCAATTGCCAAGGAGACACCAGGAGGACAGTTCTTATTAAGCAAAGGCGTTGAGCAAAAAGATTTTAATAGTTATGGTTCCAGGCGTGGCAATGATCGTGTGATGTTGCGGGGAACGTTTGCCAATATTCGAATCCGCAATCAATTGGCACCCGGAACCGAAGGTGGTTACACCCATTACTGGCCGACGGGTGAAACCGAGTTCATCTATGATGCAGCGATGAAATATAAAGAGTCGGGGACACCGTTGGTGATTTTGGCTGGATCGGAATACGGCACTGGAAGTTCACGCGATTGGGCTGCTAAAGGGACGATGTTGATGGGGGTCAAAGCCGTGATTGCATCCAGCTATGAGAGGATTCATCGGAGTAACCTTGTGGGGATGGGGGTTTTACCGCTTGAATTCAAAGGCGACGGGACTTGGCAGAGTCTTGGGCTAACGGGTGAGGAAATCTTTGATTTTCCTACCTTGAGCGATGACCTGAAACCTCGGAGTGAGCTGGAGGTTACCGCAACCCGAAAAGATGGATCGGTAAACTCATTCACCGTGCTTGTGCGAATCGATACACCAGTTGAGATGGACTATTACCGTAACGGCGGTATTTTGCAGACGGTGTTAAGAAAATTGGTTTAACTGGCTAGGGTAAAAGAGAAACGCCCGATGGCTGGTTTTACAAGTTTAAAACCAGCCTAAAATCGAAGTTCTTTTTTGGATTCGCCTATTTTGATGAGTTCTATTTCCGGTAACCCCGTTCAAAATAAACGGCGACTCGGTATAGAATGTTCCTGTAACAGTTAAAGGGTAATCAAGACTTGTTTGTGCGAACGAAATAAGTCGGTTGAATGGGTCTTCCATTTACTGTTTTTGACCTAACGAAAGAACTTGTGAAACACGCTGCTATTGGTCCAATTTCGATCTGTTACCCGGACAAGTCAGAATCCAACGAGGATTTGGATCGCGAGTTTCCGGATTGGGGTGTTGACCTGATCTTTTCGAAAACCGGAATTGCTAACCGCTATGTTGCGGCAGACGATGAGTGTTCGTCGGACTTGGCAGTCAAAGCTGCTGAGAATTTGTTCGCCGAAAATGGAATTGATCGTTCAACCATTGATTATGTACTGCTCTGTACACAAACTCCAGATTACCCACTTCCCACCACATCCTGCTTGATCCAGGATCGCTTGGGGTTAAGGACTGATATTGGTGCATTTGATTTTAATCTTGGGTGTTCCGGATTTGTCTACGGTTTGTCCTTGGCGGAAGGGTTGATCCAGAGTGGAGCAGCAAAAAGAATTTTATTTCTGACCGCGGAAACATACACCAAGTACATTGACCCGACGGATCGAAGTTTGCGAACGATTTTCAGTGATGCAGCCGTTGCTACTTTGATTGAATCGGTGGATGAACGATCCGTGAGTGCGTTTCAGTTTGGAACCGACGGCAGCGGCGGCGATACTCTATTGGTTGCCAAGGGAGGTCATCGTTCCGAACGGGACGCCCTCAAACCTCGCCATCGCCATCGCTGGCCCAGTGAGCTTTACATGGATGGTCCAAGTTTAATCAGCTTTGCCGTGGGCGCAGTTCCTGGGGTGATTGACCAAATTCTTGCAAAAGCAGAAATCGACCGAGACGAAATAGACCTGTTTCTTATGCACCAAGCCACTCGGAAAATGTTGAACCTGTTACAGGAAAGATTGTGCTTGGATGATGAGAAGCTGCCCATTCGTCTCGAGAATTGTGGAAACACGGTTTCTTCCACGATACCGATCCTGATTGATGATTTAAGGAAAGAACAGAAGATCAAAAAAGGGCGGAATCAAATTATGATTGGTTTTGGTGTTGGGTGGTCTTGGGCTGGCTGTGTTTGGCGTGATGTTCTTTGCCCGAACGAGTGAGTGCGGGTACAATTGAAGCAGCTCGCTTTGGGCGGGGCCAACGGTATTAAAGGTTAAACCCACTGATGGAAAAATTCGAAGCTCAGTTGCTGGTAGCAGTTCCTCAACTGCCTGATGACAATTTTTATCAGGCGGTGATTTTGTTGATTCATCATGATGATGAAGGTGCATTTGGAGTTGTTTTGAATCGCCCCAGCAATTTTCCGCTCAAAGAGGTGTGGTACGCAATCACCGAATCCGATTGTGATGTCGAATCTCCAATCTACATGGGCGGACCTGTTGAAGGTCCTTTGCTAGCAGTTCATCAGCGCAAGTCCATCGCCGAAAATGAGATCGTTCCCGGGGTGTTCATTTCATCCCAAAAAGACAATCTGGAGATACTGTTGAAAGAAGACGTTGTGAACTGCAAGATCTTCAGTGGCTACTCAGGGTGGGGTCCCGGGCAACTTGAAACTGAATTGGAAACCGGCAGTTGGTTTCGCACACCGGTTACCCCGGACGATATCTTTTCGGAAACGGATCATCTTTGGGAAGAGGTTGCCGGTCGGATTGGAAATCAGGTACTGTTTCAAGGTGTGGGCAATAAAATAGAAAAGTTTGATCCGTCGCTCAATTGATTTTTGGCCAAACTGCTTGCGAAGAGGCTGCTAGCAAGTTGGATAAATTGAAGAAACTTTTCCAATCCTGCTGATCGTTCTCATGATTCTCGTTGTAGCAATCCGATCAGAATTTCGTATCTACCACTGTGATCGCTGTTTATTTGGAGAGCGAAACCTTGAGGTTCCTAAAATTAATTCTGGCCATTGCAGTTCTCGTTTTAGGCAATGCTAATGCCCAAGCACAGATTTTGCCCCGTGCAGTCGGGCAATGGGAGGCCCGTGCGGGCTTTCGGGCGCTAGAACGTCCCGCTACGGACCAAGAAAATTCCCCGATTTTCCTGAATGCGGAAACCGGGGCAACCTTATTGGATTCTCACACATTGACGGATCTGAATATTGGGGTGGGTCCGGATTTCAGCTTTTCGATGTTACGGGAAGATGGCCTTGATTATGAGATACGTTTTTTCTTTAACACCTTTAACCGCAATACGACGACGCGATCCGACTTTATCGGGAATAGTTTTGATGATTTTACGGCTCCCGATGCCGGTCCTTTTCCCAATGAAATTTTTGGAGATTACACCTCGGATTTAGTTAATATCGAACTGAACCAAAAGCGGATTTTCAATCCTTACGTGCGTCTACTGCATGGTGTGCGATTTTTGAATATTGCTGAAAAATTATCATTTAGTTCTTCCGGTTCTGTGGGTGGTGGTCTGTTGTTGCCGCCGATTGCGTTTTCCAGCTTAGATGTCACAGAGACTAAGAACCCGATGCTCGGCTACCAGATTGGGGTGGAATCTAAAATTACTCTAATTCCCGGGCTGGATCTGGACGCTTATTTCAAAGCTGGCTTGTACAACAACTTTGCCAGCCGGGAAAGTGTATCGACGACGACAGCTGGTTTTCCAGGGCAGGGGGCCCTGTTTTCTGACAGTAATGTCATCAGTACCAGTGATAACGTGATGGGATTTGACAGAGACTGATGTTAAAAGAAACAGTTTCAAATATTTGAAAAATAAATAAGATATAAATTCGAATAATATAT
>JAZABE010000575.1:0-3481 GCA_036137535.1 Planctomycetota bacterium
GATTTTCGCCCGGTAACCATGGGGCCGCTGAATCCCCGCCCCACAGGAACCCGAACCCGCTCTTTAGGCCAGCTGTTTACGAACTTTTTCCAGTAATTTCTTGGTCAGCTTGATGCCTTCAAATTGATCGATTCGGCCACCTTCGTATTCAATACCCACCCAGCCCCGGTATCCGGCGGCTTTGACAATTTTCATCATCTTTAAGTAGTCTGTCTTCGTTTCATTTCCTTCTTCATCAAAATCGTGGGACTTGGCACTGACGGCCTTCGCAAAAGGCATCAACTCAGTCACCCCCTGATAGCGATCGTACCATTGATCTCCTTGAACTCTAAAGTTTCCGAAATCCGGAAGCGTTCCACACTTCTTCTTGTCAACAGTTTTCATGACCTTGGCCAACCAGGCGCCATTAGAAGACAGGCCTCCATGGTTTTCCACGATCACATTGAGCCCCAACGTTTTGGCATAGTCAGAAAGGTGAGCCAGTCCATCGGCAGCCAACTTAACCTGTTCTTCATAGTCTCCGGCGCTTGCGGCATTGACCCGAATACTATGACAACCAAGGTGCTTTGCGGCATCGGCCCATTTGTGATGATTTTCAACCGCCTTCTTTCGGCCCGCCTTGGCCGGGTCACCCAAGCGGCCTTCGCCGTCACACATAATCAACAAGCTCTTGACACCATGGTCCTTGGCACGCTTTTTCATCTCGTCAAGATACTTGGTGTTCTTTGCCTTGTCTTTGAAAAACTGGTTTACGTATTCGATGGCCTCGATTCCAAGATCATGCGCTGTCTTGGCAAATTCTAGATTATCCAACTTCACCTTAGATCGCTTGAAAAAAGCACGGTTTAATGACCACTGGGCCAGTGAAATCTGGAACCACGGCTCACGGGAAACCCGGTTTTCCGCCAAAAGAGGGAGTGTGGTCGAGGTCGCCATTACCCCAACCACTGCACCGGTTTTAACAAACTGCCGCCGACTGGTATCCTGTTGATGAAAAGACATTGCGATTCCTCTGATTACTAAACGAACGTACTTGAATTTAATTTTTCATTTCTGCATGAATTCGCAGTATAAATTCGGAAGCCGTTTCTTACAACGATGACCAAAACCTTCTTCCAAAAATTGGTCGAAATTAAGGACTGAAATGACAACATTAAAAATCGGGTTTGTCGGCACTGGCCAAATGGCAACCGCCCTGGCTTACGGTTTTTGCACATCCGGCTTGGCGAGCGCAAAGACAATCGTGGCCCATGACATCGACCCTGAAGCGCAAGCTCGGTTTTCAGAAAAAGTAGGTCCCTGTGAGTTCGTCGAAAGTAACTCAGAGCTAGTCGCCCGGGCCAACCTTATCATCTTAGCAGTCAAACCCCAAATCATTCCCACGATCGTTGACCAGCTCAAACCTTTTGACCCATCCACCTTGTTCATTTCAGTGATGGGCGGAATTACACTGGACTGGCTCAAAGACAATCTCGGCACCCAACGGGTAATCCGCACAATGCCCAACACGCCCTGCCTTATCGGAGAAGGGGCAACCGGGATCGCCGTTTCTGAAGCCGTTGAACCCGCTGAACGAGAACAAGTCAAGACTCTATTTGAATCGGTTGGTCTGGCAGTTGAGTTGCCTGAACGGCTGATCGATGCAGTAACGGGAATTTCGGGATCGGGACCGGCATTCGTTTTTCAATTCATTGAAGCCCTCAGTGATGGTGCCGTCTGCTCCGGTATCCCCCGAGAAACGGCGTTGCAACTTGCCGCGCAAACGGTCGTGGGCGCCGGTAAAATGGTCCACCAGACCGGCGAACACCCTGGCGTCCTGCGCGACCGGGTCGCTTCACCTGGCGGCACGACCATCGCTGGATTGAAAGCACTGGAAGAAGGGGGGTTAAGAGCTGCTGCAATGAATGCCGTCGTGGCTGCAACTCAGCGATCTATCGAACTGGGACAGTAAACAGCGGTTTCGACGCTCAAGACCAAACCTCCGGTTTCACCGAAAGGATTCCCTGCAATCGGTCAGGACCGGCCTGTTTTAGTCGATCACTCAACACGTCTCGCCCCTCAATTCAATTTTCAACCTGTTCTTGCAGCCTTCCTCCTTCCGCCCGATACCATGGCCGTGTTAGATTACGGAATTCCGCGTTTTCACTCGATCAAACTCCAAATGCAACTCACAAAAGTTGAATACCAATCGAGCATCAGGGCGGCGGTGCTCCAACACGACACGATTTACCTTGCCGAGCCCTCTCCGACTCCGATTTCAGACTTCTTGGAAGCGGAAGATTTCGTCGCAGCACTCGAAAAGACTGTAAACCAAAATCAGGCCGTCCCCAGGGACAAGGTTAAATGTTTGGCGCCCTTGGACCAGCAAGAAGTCTGGGCCGCCGGCGTGACCTACAAACGGAGCAAATCGGCCAGGATGGAAGAATCAGAAACCGCTGCAAGCTGCTATGACCGAGTTTATGTTTCCCCCAGGCCCGAGCTTTTTTTCAAAGCCACCCCCAACCGGGTTGTCGGTCCCAACGGGGGACTGCGGATCCGCTGCGATTCCCACTGGAACGTTCCCGAACCGGAACTAACACTTGTTATCAACTCTCGGAAAGAACTGGTTGGATTCACAATCGGCAATGACATGAGTTCACGAGACATCGAAGGCGACAACCCCCTCTATTTACCTCAAGCAAAACTGTACGACGAATGCTGTGGGCTCGGGCCAGCCATTACGCCAGCGTCTTCCATGCCCGAAAAGCAAAATATTGCCATTGATTTACGGATAAATCGAGACGGCGTTCCGGTTTTTTCAGGTCACACGGATGCCGCCCAAATGGCTCGCGAATTCAACGACCTCCTTCAATGGCTTGGACGGGACAATACTTTTCCGGCCGGGGCCATGCTGCTAACGGGCACCGGGATCGTACCCAACACTGATTTTACTTTGCACCCTGGAGACCAGATGGAAATCGAGGTTACCGGAATCGGCATCCTTTCCAATCACGTAATCCAGGGCTAAACCACTTATTCACTGAACAGATCAATATCCATGCACCAAGTACTCATTAATGGCCAGTGGCGTGATGCCAACTCCAGTGGAACCTTTTCCGCAGCTAACCCTGAGACCCGGGAAACCCACCCAGACCACTATCCGGTTAGCGAGTGGGTCGACTGCAACGAAGCACTGAATGCGGCAAACGAAGCGTTTGTCGAACTGCAAAACACTGATCGCTCCAAGATCGCTCTTTTCCTGGAAACCTACGCGGCGCAAATTGAAGAACGCGCTGAGGAATTAGTCGAACTGGCACATCTTGAAACCGCTTTAGCCAAATCACCCAGACTCGCTGACGTAGAACTTCCTCGAACCACCAACCAGCTCCGGCAAGCGGCCCAGGCTGCTCTAGATGGCTCCTGGACCCTTGCAACCATCGACAGTGGGGCCAATATCCGTTCGATGTACGCCGGGTTGGGACCCGTTGCTGTTTTCGGGCCC
>JAZABE010000576.1:0-3452 GCA_036137535.1 Planctomycetota bacterium
TGCCCTGGCAGTCTTTCAGAACTCTCTGGATGTGCTCCCATTCTGCCGCAGCAAGTGATTGTGGGTGAATTTCTTCACCTTGACCGATTGAATCTTCATGTCGATTTTCAAAAGCCGCAAGCACTTCGTCCGCATTTGCGGGCTTCGTAACATAATTAACGGCACCAATCTTGATCGCGTCCACTGCATTGGAAATGCTGCCATACCCGGTAAGGATCACCGCTTCAGTCGATGGACACTTCTCCATCAGGTAACTCAACGTGTCCAAACCATTCACTCCCGGCATTTTCAAATCGAGTACGGCTCGGTCAGGAACATGCAAATCCAGTAATTCCCGAACTTCGTCGTAGCAACCGGCAGTCCAGGCAGTGTAACCCCGTTTTTCGAAAGCCCTTGCCATTCGCATGCGCAACGTATCGTCATCATCGACAACTAAGATCGATCTCGAATCGGAGCCAGCGTTTTCAACAAATTTATTTTCCATACCAAACTATCGGTAAATCAACATGACACTAATGTCATTGCTTTTTGTTGGCTGAAAAGTTCACTTGGATCATCTTCTTCATTCTCACGGCGTGTAGATCAAAACCTTATTGAAAAATTCCGATTGGTCTCGCATCATTTCAAGCGCCGAAATGCCCTGCGAAATTGGGACCTGGTGCGTAATCAAGGGTTTCAAATTCAACAGGCCATGACTCATGGCCGCCAATACTGTTCGCCAATCATCGTCATCACTGTAAACAGAATACCCTGAATTCCAAGTTCCCAGTATCTCAATCTCACGTCGCATGCACTGCGAAATCAGTGACGCGGAGATTGTGACATCTGCATTTGGATTACCCAGTAACACCACCCGTCCGGAACGTCGTGTCGCTTCCAACGCAGCCAGCAAAGTTACCGGAACGCCGGCACCCTCGATCGCAACATGAACACCATGACCTTCGGTCAGCTGGCGAATTTTATCTACCGGATCAACTTTTCGTGAATTAAATACTTCTTGAAACCCCAGGCTTTTAGCAACATTGATTTTTTCGTCCAAGACATCAAACAGGATTATCTTGCTCGAACCAGATGCTTTCAGCCACTGAGCTGTCATCAATCCAATGGGCCCCAGCCCAAACACGGCAACCGTATCCCCTAAGCGCACCCGCGCTCGCCGGGTAGCATGAAGGGCAACCGCGGCAGGTTCCGTCATGGCAGCCTCTTCAAGTGAAACGTTGTCAGGAACTCGAATGAGGTTTCGAAATGGGGCAAGAACATATTCTGAAAAGGCACCATCACTACGTGATCCTAAATAGTCATACCCATCCGATTGGGCATATTGCCCCACCTCGCAAGCCGGGTGATCTTCATTCCAAATCAGCGGAAAGACCGCGACCCGGTCTCCGACTTTAAATTCAGTTTCACCTTCACCTACGGATTCGATAGTGCCCGCAAACTCATGGCCGCAGATCGTTGGAAACTGATAGGTCCCTTTTGTAAAACACCTGGGGATATCGCTACCACAAACCCCACAAAACCCGATGCGGACCAGAGCTTTTCCAGGCTTAACCACCGGAACCGGAACCTTGTCATAACGGAGGTCGGAAACACCATGAAGCACAATGGCTTCCATCTTTGTTTTTTTTGTCATCTCACCAGCCAACCATCAATCGTGTCAAAAACTACGTTATTAAAACCCCAAAACAAACCGGTTTACCCGTTCATTGCATTGCCTTCTTCAATACAGCTCTCAATACGCTCTCTGTTTTGCCGACGGGACGATCCCTTGCAAAAAATGCTGCTCGTCCCTGCCACCAAGTTAGTCGCACCGGCTCCAACCATTGCAGGAATGTTTTCAAAACTGACATTTCCATCTACCTGAATCGGCATCGAAAGCTGTCCCATCTCATCGAGTTTTGACCGACAATCCCTAATTTTCCTGATCGATCCTGGAGTCATTTTCTGACCGGCATATCCGGGGTTCACGGTCATAATCAAAACGTAGTCGATTCTCTCAATAAGATAGTCCAAAACATCCAGTGGTGTTGAAGGATTCAAAGCCAAACCTGCCTTGGCCCCCGTTTCCCGAACTCGACTGAGGGTCCGGTCTAAATGCAACGCAGACTCAAAATGCACCGATATCTGGTAAACATTCCAATCTTTCATTTCTTCAATAAAGAAATCGTTGTCGTCAACCATCAAGTGAACATCTATCGGCAAAACCGCTGAGTTACAGGCCTGCTCCAGAATCCCCAGTCCCATCGCCATATTAGGCACGAACTTTCCGTCCATGATGTCCATGTGAAGCATGTCACAATTAAGCGATTCGACTTCCTTGATTTCATCAGCAAAGTTTAACTGGTCGGCGCACATCATCGAGGGCGAAACCAAGATCCGTTCACCAGGACCAACCGGTTTTCCCGTTGACAAAACCGCCTGACCGGTGGACTCTTCCGCAATGCCTTCATTCAGCCAGGTCTGCTTGAGGTGTTCAAAAGAATCACGCAAAAGTTGTTCAAGATTTGTGTCACTGTAATCCCGTCCCAATTTGGGTCCAGAGATTTCCAAGTAACCGACCATTTCCTGAACGGGCAATTGGTCCGCATTGGCCAGCAACTTCTTGCGGACATCTGGAATCTCGATAATACCGGTTTCTCGCTCTCGGCTGGTAAACCCGAACGTTGAATTGTACTGCGCATCCGTATTTTTCAAATGCAATTCGTAAAGCCAAGGAAAGGTGGATTCCAACAATTCAAAATGATCGTGAATCACACGTCCCTGCTGGTCCGCGTATCCATGGGCAATGTCGGTACAAAAACCAGCCTGTGCTGTTGATTCAGAATGAGCTTGGTGATACTCCGAAAGCTCTCTTCCCATCTCAATACACTCTCCCGGGAGTGTCGGCGGCTCCGCCAAGCAACTCATGGGTTCAATCGTAAGCCACTGAACTCCCTTTTCCTTGGCAAAATGCATCAGCTCTTTCAAGTGCTTGATGTAGCAACGAATCCCCTCATCTTTGTATTCCAGACGGTCACGCATTACGGCGCCAGGATTAGACCCCACGCTCTTAACCCCCAGAATCCCGCCAACCTCGATGTACCGTTCAAAATTTTTGCGAGCAACCGCTTCATATCCCGGCTCTTCACGAAAGAACCCCCCCAATTCTCGGTGCGCCGTGAACGCACTGTAAATCTTCAAGCCTCGCTCGTCTGCTTCTTCCCGCAACTGATGAAAAAAATCGTCCGGTAACTGATACAGCTCAAAGTGAGTCCCAATTTGAATGTACTCCACTCCTATTTCAACCAGCAGGTCAAAAAGCCACGGGTGCGAATATCGATATTCAATCGGGTCAGTTTTCACGCCAAGCTGAAGCGTTAGTTCCTGTTGCATTCAATTCTCTCGTCAGTCATTCAGTTTTTGGAAGCCAAACCGTTCAAGCCTGGAATAACCGGGTCGGAATTCCCCTAAAA
>JAZABE010000577.1:0-1661 GCA_036137535.1 Planctomycetota bacterium
CCGGATTCAAGTCGTTTGAAGTGGATCAAGCGATTAATCAATCTTTGGAAATCCAGTCCATGGAGCAAGCGGCTCGTTGGATGGGTTACCCCTTTGAAGCCGGTTACCCGGCGAACCGGGCCCGGTACTTAGAATTGGAAGAAATTCATACACGGGTTGACGTTCCCCCTTTGGGGAATTTTGTATTGGATACGACCGGCAGTATTGTTTACGGCTCAGAAGAGCTTCGCCGCTGGATCGGGGAAACCTTCCTGGTGGTGGGAATGAAGGTGTCACCCACATTGGCCGAAATTCTGATTCGGGATTATTTTGCGCAGCCCAAAACCGTTATTTGGGGGGACGAATTCTCAGTCGCGGCGGACGAAACCGGGATCGAAGCGATTAAACGCTGCTTCCCGGTTCTGATGGCCAATCGAACCAAGGTCTATTCTGAAATGGCGGACCTGGAAATCGATGCGGAATTTGTTCGAAATTCCACGCTCACCGACACCAATTTGCTGGGCAAAATTCGGGAAAAACTGCCGGCTTACTGCGATTGATTGATCAGCGGCATTGCGGGTTGTCCAGTGAACGCCAGTTTGTTGGGAACTTGAAGGCAAATCAACATTCAAAAAAATGAAAATGTTTCGGTCACTGGCGATGAAAAAGAAGGGGCCCCAAAAATTCAGGACCCCTCCTCGGATGAAAATTTCGCTGGAATTTTTCGATGCCGAAAACCAGCGTTCATAATTAGAAAAGGAGCGGGTATGGGCCTGAACGGCGGATTGAGGTGAGATAAGAACTGGAGGCCCATTTGGGTCCCGCTCGCCAATACTATTCAGCAATAAACGTGCCAAACAAATAGTAGCGGTTGATTGCAAAGTTCCCGGTTTGAAAATTCTCAATTTGAAACGGACGTCTCAATTTGAGCCAACCTCTCCAATTTTGACGTTGGTGGGAGCGATTTTTCAACGCCAGACTTTTGTCTGGATCGCGTTGAGGGCAGGGCGGGGAGAGCTGAGCGTGGGAGCGTTCTTTTGTTGACCCTGGATTTTTCTAATCGCACGCCGTGCCGGTCTCTGGTGGTGGGTTCCGCGCAACCATCTTGCGAGCGATCGCTTTTTTGCCTCCCGGCGGATTGTTCCGCGTCCTGCAGGGCCGCATTCCGGGAAGGATATGCTGAAAACCTTAAAGGTTTACAGTTTTGGGGGAGGGCGTTTGGCCTTCGGTCGAGCCAGCATTTTGGCCTTTTCATCCCGCCCGGGCTGAGGAATGTTGTTGTTATTGTTGTTGTTGCCTGCGGGGCGTGCCATTGGTTTTGGCGGAGGGTCGTATTCCTCGACCCATTGCCAGCCGATTGGCGTGTCGAGTTCACGCTGAGCCATCAAAGCCCACGGCGTTCCCGGGTGGTCTTCAACTACCCGGGTTAGATAGGTTTTGGCTTTGTCAGCAAATTTTGTCATCCGGCTTCCGGCATTGACGGTGTCCGCCGCTTCAAGGTTCCAGACATTCGTTTTTGGGTCCTTGGGTTTTAAGCCATTTTTTGCTTTGGCTAACATCACGTTGTAGGCATCGGTTCGAACCTTGACGGCCATCACCCTTCCCATGGCCAAGTCAAAACCGGCCTGCCAGCGTGGGCTGGATTCCTCGGGGCGTGAAGATTCGCCGGTTTTCAGGATGTT
>JAZABE010000578.1:0-2917 GCA_036137535.1 Planctomycetota bacterium
GTTAACTTCATGACAAACCCTTCATCTGACCGTGAGTCACTCAGGGTATACATAGTCCAAAGGAGGGGGCCAAATTGATTTTCGGCGTTCTCTGAAAGTGCATTTCCTTCTGCGATCCAATTTTTAAATCGATAACGGGCACCTTGACCTTTTTTCAAACTGCTGTCGTAGTTGTTGACCAAGCAGATATTCCCGATAACGCTCTTCAATGGAAAACGGTTTTCAAGCTGACCCAGGATTTCACCGGCACTTGAAATCACGGTCAAAACCAGCTTAAAACCCTGTTGGACGGATTGGCCTTTCAATTCAATTCGAACCCCCTGTTTCAAATTCATGCCATCCAGAGGCAGGCGTCGCTTACCCAAGACTGCAACTTGACCAATGACTCCAGCTCGAATCCCATTGCGAGCAAAGCAATTACTACGATATTCATTCAGGTCACTCTTGACACCCAATTGAAAACCACAGCCCGCGTCAATCTTGCGGACTTCAACTTGCTGGACATCAACCGAAAGCGTGAAGTTACCCGGTTTTCCCTGAAGCTGGTGTGTTAATAATTGGATATTTCGAAAGCCACCCGTGGTCTGGCATTCGGCGGCTCCATTAATGATTCGCCAATCTTCCATTGGATTAGCCCAATAGTGACCTCCGAGAAACACTCGGTCATGACTTTTCTGCCAGGAAGATTCGATTCTTGGTAATGGCTTAGGAGAACCTGGCCGCGGCTTTCGCCCCAGTCCTAACAATGTGGTGGTAGCACTGGAGAGCTTTAATATAAAACGTCGGGTGAGCGAAACCATGGCAAATACACTGCAATCTTGTATTGTGGGGATTGTTAAAAACGTTCAACCTATTCTATCTCCAATTGGGTAATTGTTGATCCGGGGCCGGCACCGTTCTTTCATTTTTATGAGCGTTTTGAAGTGATCATCCATATCGACATGGATGCATTTTATGCATCTGTTGAAATTCGCGATTCACCCGGGCTTTCCGGGAAACCCGTGGTGGTTGGTGGGGGAAATGGAGCCCGGGGAGTCATTTGTGCGGCCAGTTACGAGGCTCGGAAACACGGCGTCTTCAGCGCCATGCCGGTTTCAATGGCCAAAAGACTTTGTTCAGACTTGATCTTCGTGAAGCCGCGGATGCACTATTACGCACAGGTTTCATCGCAATTACGCGAAATTTTCTTGCAATACACTCCCTTGGTAGAGCCTGTTTCATTGGATGAGGCTTTTCTGGATGTTACGGGCAGCAAACAATTGCTTGGAACCGCTGAAGTCATTGCCCAAGACTTAAGGCACACTATCCAAAAAGAGCTTCGCTTAAGTTGTTCGACGGGTATCGCGCCCAACAAGTTCCTTGCGAAAGTTGCCAGTGGTTTTCACAAGCCGGCCGGTAATTTGCTGATTCCACCAGATAAGGTGGACTCATTTTTAACGCAACTACCGGTCTCGAAAATTTGGGGAATCGGAGAGAAATGTGAAACCAAACTCGCAAAATTGGGGATACGAACAGTTGGCCAATTAAGACAATTATCTCGCGATGATCTTCGGCCGATTTTTGGCAGCAGCGCGGACCATTTTTGGAACCTCGCCCGGGGCATTGATAATCGAACCGTAATTCCCGACCGCCAAACCAAAACGATTTCTCATGAAAAGACATTTCCGCGAGACATTGAATTCCGGGAACATGCTTTGGATTGGATTCGTGAACTTTCAATCCAAGTCGCCTGTCGGGCGCGTCGCGTTTCCAAGAAGGCTCGTTCTATTCAGCTTAAAATTCGTTACTCCGATTTTTCTACAATCACCCGGTGCAAGACATTGCCTGAACCCACAGACATTAACGCTGACATTGTCCAATCATCGATAGCGATGGCGGAAAAGGTTTTCGATGCCGGTTATGCCCCCGTTCGCTTGTTAGGTGTAGGGCTAACCAACCTGCAGTCCAGAGAAAAATGGCAACTAAATCTGTTTGAACAAACATCGCAGGAACTGCAAAAAACATTGGATCGAGTCACCGATGATATCAATCGAAAACACGGCGAACACGCACTGGCTAATGGCAGTAAATTCGTTATCAAATCAACCTGCAATCGTTCAGCGGATTCAACGCCAGGGCCAGAGTGATTGGCAAACACCAGTCCCAGCATTTCTCATGAGTCATTGGAACGGTGGGGTGAAAACGCCGTGGGGGCCCGGTTGGCGTATTCGCGAAACGCTTCTTTTGCCCTAAGGTGAAAGGCCTGTTGCGTATTGGGTAGCGAAGAACTATCGGTTGCCCTCGCGTATTCGCCTTGGCAATTTAGATGATAGGCCTTGTCATTGGGAAGAAAATAAGAATCCAGGATGTTTGCCAATTTTTGCTTGGCCGGTTCGGTAAGAATTGGAATCAGCAATTCAATTCTTTTATCGAGATTCCTGGGCATCCAATCCGCACTGGAAATGAAAATTCGGTCGTCGCCACCGTGGTAAAACTGAAAAATCCTTGCGTGTTCAAGAAATCGGTCTACCAAACTAATGACTTCGATATGCTCACTCAACCCTTCGACGCCAGGAACTAAACAACAAATGCCCCGTATGTTCAATTGAATCCTGACGCCAGCCGTGGAGGCGGCATACAACGCTTTGATAATATCGGGATCGGTTAATGAATTGAATTTTGCCCGAATTGAAGCCTTTTTTCCCAACTTGGCGTTGCGCGTCTCGGTTTTTATCATTTCCAGGAATTTGTGGCGCATTCCGGTTGGCGCCATTTCAAGTTTTCGGAAGTTTTGCGGTGCACTAAATCCGGTAATGCAATTGAAAAACTCCGCGGTATCGGCACCCAAATCCGGGTCGCAGGTTAACAGGCTCACGTCCGTATATATCTTGGCCGTTTGTTCGTTGTAGTTTCCGGTTGCGAAGTGGCAATAACGCAC
>JAZABE010000579.1:0-2543 GCA_036137535.1 Planctomycetota bacterium
CCAGCGGTCCCGGGTGGCGGTGGTCGATGTCCGGTCATGTTCCAGTACATGCCCTTTCCATGCGCAGAACAGTCATGGTAGACCGAGCGAACGATTGCCAATTGATGTACCTGTTTCGCCAGCAAGGGAAGGTGTTGACTGATTTGAATACCGGGTACCGAGGTTGAGATCGGGTTGAACAAACCGCGTATATCGGCGGACGCATTGGGCTTGGGATCCCAGGAATCCAGTTGGCTGATGCCTCCCCAGCAGAAAAGCACGATGACCGATTTGGCCTTGCCTCCACCTGCCGTTCCGCTTCCCGCGATTGCCTGGAAATCTTCGGCTTGTACAGATCCTCGGTTTGTTTTTAAGGCGAGGTAGTCCGCGAGTGACAGGCCAATTGTTCCCGCGGTCGTTTTCAACCATCGGCGTCGAGAAACCGGGGAGACTGAATCTTCAGGCTGTTCAAGTTTGTCCATGACAGATTTAGGTTCAAACGGGCGTCGTTCCGAATTCCAGCCACAAACGATGGGGTCTGGCATTTACAGTTTGAAATCTCTTACCGTGATTTTATCTTAATTCCCTGGAGAATAGCAACTTTGGTTTAATCGGCTGCGGAAAGGTTCCCCTGCCACCGGTAAATCGAAGAAAGTTCGTTAAAAAACGGAATTCTAGGAAAAGGCATTTGTTGCTTGGGCACCCGGCATCTAATTATCATGGAAACCGGTCTTTTCACCCCGTATGATTGCCAGTCAATGAAACGCTTTCCAAAAATCACAATTCGAAAGCTTCAGCTAGAAAAGCTTGAGGAGCGGTTACCCTTGGCGGCCGACTTTGGCGATGCTGCAACTCCCTTTCCAGTTGGCTTGGTCGATGACGGAGCTCGGCACGATTTATTTGCCAACCTGGATCAATTAAATCCGCTGTCACTTGGTGCTGATGTTGATAGTGAAATTACGGGTGTTAATTCTGACAACGCCGATTTTGACGGTTCAGATGACGATGGAGTGACTTTTGGGGAAATCCGTGTTGGTCAGCTCGATGCATCGGTGGTGGTAAATGTCCAGAATGCCATAAATCAACCTCGACTAGATGCGTGGATTGATTTTAATGGAGATGGAAGTTGGGGTGGGCCTGCTGAACATGTTTTTGCCAGTGTTCGGGTGGTTAATGGCGATAACCGCTTGACCTTCGATGTTCCTGCTTGGGCGGTTGCAGGTGAAACCTTTGCCAGGTTTCGGCTGAGTAGCCAAGGAATTCTGGGAATCAAGGGTGTTGCGAACGATGGGGAGGTCGAAGACTATCGCATTGCAATCAGGAATCCAGTCCCAGCCAGTGGCAGTTTTCGCCCTCACACGATCACGAACTCTGCAAACGGTGTGCGGAGTGTCTTTCCTGCTGACCTGGATAACGATGGTGATCTCGATGTCTTAAGTGCATCACTCAACAGTTCGACCATTGCCTGGCATGAGAATGATGGCCTAGGCAGCTTCAGGACCCATGTCATTACGAACCAGGCCTGGGTGGCCTATAGCGTTCTTGCCGCTGATGTCGATGGTGATGGTGACTTGGATGCAATCAGTTCATTTTCGGATAATGCGGTTGCCTGGTACGAAAACGATGGAAACCAAAATTTTACGACCCGCCTGATACCGACGACCACCGACGGTCCCTGGAGGGTTTGTTCTGCTGACCTGGATGACGATGGTGACGTGGACATCCTGACGGCTTCAATTGGTGACAGTTCAATTGCCTGGCTTGAAAATGATGGCCTGGAAAATTTTAGAACACGGGTCATTACTGATGTTGCGGATGGTGCCACAGATGTGCTTGCCGTCGATATCGACCGTGACGGCGACCTGGATGTCCTCAGCGCCTCGAGCGGAACCGATACCATTGGATGGTATGAAAACGATGGTTTGGAGAATTTTGCCAGTCGAATTATTACCTCCCGAGCTGACGGTGTAGAGCGAGTTTTTCCGGTTGATCTTGATGCCGATGGTGACCAAGACCTTCTCGCCGCGTGCGCGGTGGGTAACGAGGTGATCTGGTGTGAAAACAATGGCAATGAAAAGTTTTCGATTCACCTGATTGACGGGGGAGTTCTGGGTGCCACCAACGTGTTTGGAGCGGATTTGGATGGTGATGGCGATACTGATGTTCTTAGTGCTTCGGGTGAGAATGGGCAGATTGCCTGCCATGTCAACAATGGAAATCAGGAGTTTCAAACGAGTGTGATTGCCACGGGTGCGGCCTCGGCCTGGGCCGTTGGAGTTGCTGACTTCGATGATGACGGTATTTTAGACGCCCTCAGTGCTTCTTCCGTTGATGGTAAAATTGCCTGGTATGAAAACATCGGCTTCGATTACGGAGATGCACCGCAACCCTACCGGGTTACTGTTGAACAGGATGGCGCCAGGCATACCAATCAAGGCCCAATTCTGGGTGAAATCCGAGATGAGGAAGCGGATGGTGTGAATTCGGCGAACGCGGATTCGGACGGTGCAGACGAAGACGGAGTTGTTTTTGATGGTATCCAACTTGGTGATTTGAGTTCGACA
>JAZABE010000580.1:0-4189 GCA_036137535.1 Planctomycetota bacterium
TCGCGTGGGAACTGGAAGGGTTGCCAAAATGAGATTCCAGGAATGGGAGCATTGCCTCACGAACTTGAGGATCAATTGGAGTTGTGGCATTGTAATCGAGATATATTTGTGACACGGACGTTTAGAGATATTACGGGTTCAGATGGATTCGGTTAACGGATCAAGGTATAACGACAGGCGTTTTGGTTCAAGAGATCGGTTTTCGGCTTTTGGTGGTGTCCGCTGAATTCGGGAGGCTTTCGCTAGGAGACGATTCGTAGATAGACCGGCTCGATACCGATTTGCCTTGGGTTTACAATGTGACGATGTGTTAGAGGTATTCCAGAAACGATTGGACAAAACATGACTGCATACGTGAAGCTGGTTTTAATGGCGTGTTTGAGCTGCGGGGTGGCTGTGAAAATAAATCGCCCTTCGTGGAGTAGCGATCCGCCCAATGTCGTGATTGTTTTGACCGATGATCAAGGTTACGGGGACCTGGCTTGTCATGGCAATCCGGTTATTAAGACGCCGTCGATTGATCGTCTGGCGTTGGAGTCGACCTCGCTTTCCGATTACCATGTGGCCCCCACATGTTCTCCCACCCGCAGCGCCCTGTTAACGGGTCACTGGACCAACCGGACCGGTGTCTGGCATACCGTGAATGGCCGGTCCATGCTTCGGGCAAATGAAGTGACCCTTGGGCAAATATTCAAGGATGGGGGCTACCAGACCGGAATGTTTGGTAAGTGGCACTTGGGCGATAATTATCCGTATCGACCCGAAGACCGTGGATTCACGGAGGTCTATCGCCATGGTGGAGGTGGCGTAGGACAAACCCCTGATGTATGGGACAACGCGTATTTTGATGGAGCTTATTTTCACAACGGGAAAATCGAAAAAGCAAAAGGTTTTTGCACCGATGTTTTTTTCAACCAGGCGAACCAATTCATTCGGCGGTGTGTTTCAAGCCAACAACCCTTTTTGGCTTACATCGCCACGAATGCTCCGCACGGCCCATTGCATTGCCCCCAAAACTACCTCGATCTGTACCAGGATCAACCCGCGGGAATTGCCGCGTTCTTTGGCATGATTACCAATATCGATGACAATGTAGGGAAAACTCGGCAGTTGTTGCAACGGTTGGGTGTCGCTGAAAACACGATTTTTATTTTTACGACTGACAATGGCACTGCCAGTGGCGAAAAAGTTTTTAATGCAGGGATGCGAGGTAAAAAAGGAAGCGAGTACGAGGGTGGTCACCGAGTTCCTTTGATGATTCATTTTCCTGACAGGGGCCTTGATGAACAGAGAGTCGAAGGGACATTGACTCATGCGGTTGATGTCGTCCCGACCTTGATCGACCTGTGCGGGCTTGAAAAGCCAAAAGGGGTCAAGTTTGATGGGTTGTCTTTAAAAGAAGTTTTGGATGTTCGAAAGCGCACTCCCTTGCCGCAGCGGTTCCTGGTGACCGATTCCCAGCGGGTAAGAGATCCGGTTAAATGGCGGAAATCTTCGGTGATGTCTCAAGGCTGGCGTTTGGTTAATGGAACCCAGTTGTACGACGTCACGTTGGATCCCGGGCAAAAAAATGATCTCGCTGAGAAATATCCCCGTAGGGTCGCTGCGATGCGAGGATTTTACGAACAGTGGTGGGCGGAAATTGAGCCAACATTTGCACAGACCACTGAAATTTACGTAGGCGCTCCACAGGCAAAACGAGTCAGCTTGACCGGGCATGATTGGATTCAACAGGCGCTTCCGCCTTGGAACCAAGGGCATATTCGGAGGGCACAAGGTTACGGGGTGTCGGGGCGTGGAAATCGAAATCAAGGTACGCCCTCGGCAAAAATGAATAAACATCAGGGGCATTGGGCAATCAAGGTTTTGAAAAAAGGGACCTACCGGGTACAGGTAATGCGTTGGCCTGAAGAATCCAAAACGCCTATTGTGCAGGGTTTGCCGGCGGGGAAGGACGTTCCTGGCGCTAGCCGGGCTTTTCGGTCAGCACCGGGTACGGCTTTGCCCACTGAGAAGGTAACGTTGAGAATTGATGGAAAGGACCTGCAATCCAAAAAAGTTAGCCCGACCGATGTGTCAGTTGATTTTAGCGTTGAATTGGAAAAAGGTTCTTTTCAACTGGCTCCTTATTTCCATACCCAGCGGGGTGAAGTGGGCGCCTATTATGCGATTGTCGAAAGCGACTGATCAATGAACACCAGCGTCTGGCTGTGAGGGGTTTTTCGGAGCTTGAAATCGCCAGTGGGTGGGTTGGATTCAGGGAAGCCCTGAAAATCGGCCAGGCTAGGTTCTTCCCAGCAGCTGCCTGACTGCCTGGGGAATGTTGGGCTGTCTCATTAGCGATTCACCGACTAGCATCGCTTGCACTTTGGCATCGGCCATCTTGAGGACATCCTCGCGTTTGAAAATCCCGCTTTCGGCAACGACGGTCCGATCCGCCGGAATCTGAGGACGCAACTGGACGACGTGTTCTAGATTGGTTTTGAATGTGTTGAGATCGCGATTGTTGACGCCGATTAACTGCGCTCCGCAATCCAGACACATGTCGAGGTGATTGGCGTCGTGAAATTCAACCAACGGAGTCATGCCCAGTAAGAGAATCAGGTCGTGCAGTTCGTTGAGCTGCGCCGGTTGCAGGCATTCCGCAATCAGTAGCACCGCGGAGGCACCGGCAACCCGGGCTTGGTATATCTGGTAGGGATCGACGACGAAGTCTTTTCGCAAAAGAGGGAGGGAGGTTTCCACCGAAATTTGCTCCAGGTAACTCAATTGTCCCTGGAAATATTTTTTGTCGGTTAAGACGCTGATGCAAGTGGCTCCACTTTGTTCGTATTCTTTTGCAATCGAAATCGGGTTAAACTGTTCACGGATCAGCCCTTTGGACGGGCTGGCTTTTTTGACCTCGGCAATAAGGGCTACGTCATCGGTTGAATTTAGTGCATCCAGAAAATTTGCGCACGGCGCACACGAATGCACCTGTTCCTTGAGGTCAAATAATGAAATTGTTTTTTGATCGTTAGCGATTTCCAGTTTTTTGGATTCAACGATTTCATCGAGAATGGTTGGCAACGATTGACCCTTCCGTAATTAAAACGTATTACAGTAACCTCCATTAAAACAAAAAAAGGCGTTTACCACAGGCGGCAGGTCGAACAGGGTAATATTCATGAAAATAGCATTGACTGGCGGTACCGGTTTTATTGGGCGCTACATCATCGAAAACTTCCGATCGCAGGGCGACCACTTAAACTGTTGGCGGCGTCCCCAGACACCACTACCACCGGCGTTGGAGGGCGACCCTTTGTTGGAATGGGTAAACGGGGATCTTCAAGACGGCCAAACCGCGGCTGATTTGGTCAAAGATTGTGAAGCGGTGATTCACAATGCCTTCTGGAAACCAGGAAAGAGATTTCAAGGGGAAGAGGGAGACATTGTTAAGTTCGTGGAGACGAACCTGATTGGTTCGTTAAAGTTGATTGAGTCGGCCATTGCCGCAGGCGCCAAAAAATTCATTTTTGTCTCCACTTGTGCAGTTCACGAAAACATCCTGGGGGACCGGAAACTTGATGAAGCTCACCCTCTTTGGCCAAAAACCCATTATGGTGCACATAAAGCAGCGATTGAAAAATTCGTACACAGCTATGGGTTCGGGCAGGGTTTTGATATTTGCGCCGTTCGTCCCACCGGGGTTTACGGTTTGCATCATGAACCTGGGAAATCAAAGTGGTATGATTTGATCGCCAAAATTGTTCAGCAACAGGATGTCCATTGCGAACGGGGTGGCAAAGAAGTCCATGCCAGAGATGTCGCCGAATCAATCCGGAAGTTACTAACCCACCGGAATACGGCTGGAGAAGTTTATTCCTGTTACGATCGATACGTTTCTCAGTTCGAGGTGGCGGTTTTGGCCAAAGAATTCAGTGGAAGCGCATCCCGGATTACTGGCGAGCGGACTCGTCCTCAGCATGAAATCGATTCGACCAAAATCAAATCGATCGGCATGGAGTTCGGGGGAACTGATTTGTTGGCAGAAACCGTAAAAGCAATCCTAAAACACGTTGACGTGAAAACCCATGTTGATTGACCAGACGGAATTTGATGAACGAATTCAAAGCAACCGGCTTCGGCTCGCGTGGGTCGGTATGTCCAATTCGGGAAAAAGTACTTGCACTCGGATTTTGACCCGGCA
>JAZABE010000581.1:0-4988 GCA_036137535.1 Planctomycetota bacterium
ACAAACTCTTTTCACCACAACCGCCGTCTCTGGGTACTTGGAAAGTCCATAACTTTTGTTCAACCATTTTACGCTGATCTTCAACTTTTTCGTACCTCGATTGGCATTCACCCCGGAAATCGCTTCAAATCCACAGCTTGCACCAGATTCCGGCCTGACTGACCCTGAAGTGAACCCGGTTTTCACTCTATAATGAGCAGCCTCATAATTATCCAATTTGCATTCGGTCCCCTTGAAGTTGACCATGACGAAACCAATTCTCTGCCTTTTATTGACGCTCGGCTGTCCAGGAAACCCTTTTTCTGCGCAAGAAAGGGAGTACACACGCCAGGAAAAATTGCGGGGATCCATTACCCCGGAACGGGCCTGGTGGGACCTGTTGCATTACGAACTCTCCTTAGAAGTCAGGCCCGAAGAGCGTTTCATCTCTGGAACCAACCGGATCACTTTTCGGCCACTGAAACCGGGAAACAAACTCCAAATTGATTTACAAAAACCTTTGAAAATCTCCAAAATTGTTCACTCTGGGAACGATCTGAAATTTGAAAGGGAAGGCAACGTTCACTGGGTCTATTTTCCAACTCACCTGAAAACCGGTTCCCGTCAACAAATCACTGTTTATTACAGTGGAAAACCGGTTGAAAGCAAAAACCCACCCTGGAGCGGAGGTTTCTCCTGGCAGAAAGACAAAAAGAATCAACACTTTATTGCAACTTCCTGCCAGGGAATCGGCGCGAGTATCTGGTGGCCCTGTAAAGACCATGGGTACGACGAGCCTGATCAAGGCATGACCGTCCGCGTTACGGTTCCCGAATCATTGACCGCGGTCTCCAATGGCCGACTCCTCCAAACCGACCACCATCGCGAAACGAAAACCAAGACCTTTCACTGGGTCGTCACTCAACCTATCAACAATTACTGCATCAATCTCAACATTGGAAACTATGTCCATTTTTCCGAAAAATACGCTGGTGAAGCAGGGCCACTGGACATGGATTACTGGGTTTTAAGACACTACAAAGACGAAGCCCTTCGCCAATTCGTGGAGGCACCCCGCACGATCGAGGCCTTTGAATACTGGTTTGGAAAATACCCGTTTTATGAGGACAGTTATAAACTCGTGCAGGTTCCCTACCTAGGGATGGAACACCAAAGTTCGGTCACCTATGGCAACGGATTTAAAAACGGCTATCGGGGACGAGACCTCAGCGGGACCGGGGTTGGATTAAAATTCGATTTCATCATTGTCCATGAGACAGGACACGAATGGTTTGGCAACAATGTTTCCATGAAAGATGTGGCCGACATGTGGATCCACGAGAGCTTTACCAACTATTCAGAAAACCTGTTTGTCGAGTATTTTTTCACCCAAAAAGAAGCCGAAGACTACGTGATCGGTTGCCGGAAATTGGTCCGCAACGAATCGCCTATCATCGGCACTTACCATGTCAACCAATCCGGGTCGGGAGACATGTACTATAAGGGAGGCAATTTCCTCCACACGATTCGCCACTGTATCGATAATGACATCAAGTGGAGAAAAATTCTGAGGGGGATTAACTCCACTTTTCGTCATCAAACGGTCACCACCCAACAGGTCGAAAACTACATTTCCCGCGAATCCGGCATCGACTTTGGCAAAGCCTTTGATCAATACCTGAGGACCACCAAGATTCCCCAGCTTGTTTACCAAGTTAACGGCTCCAAATTAACTGCCCATTTTGCAAACGTGGTGAAAGGTTTTAGCCTGCCGGTCAAACTGCACGTCAACAACCAGGTCATCAAAAGGGTCATTACCGACCAACCTTCCGATTACCAGCATGCCGACCCCATCGACCACCTGGGCGTCGATCGCAACTTCTATATCGAACTCAAAAAAGAAACGCCCTAAAGGCACCAGCAGAACGCAAACGTTTCTCTACCGGAATCACCTTAACTGGGTGCCACCGCTTTCATCATCAATGCACACAGGTAGGCGCAGTAAGTACCCAACGCGTAACCGACCGTCGCCAACAAAACACCAACGGGAGCCAAAGAAGGATGAAACGCCCCGGCAACCACCGGGGCACTGGCCGCTCCCCCGATATTGGCCTTGCTTCCAACTGCCAAAAAAAAATAGGGAGCCTTGATCATCCAGCCGACAAAAAACATCAAACCCACGTGCACCATCATCCAGATTAAACCGACCAGAAAATAACCGGGGTATTCAACAACCGCCGCCAGGTCCATCTTCATCCCGATGACCGCGACCAGGATAAAAATAAAAACCGTGCCCAGCTTCATCGCGCCGACCCCCTCATAATTCCTGATTTTCGTGAACGAAAAACAAAGCCCCAAAGTCGTCGAGGTGATGATCAACCAGAAAAACTTTGAGCTCAAACTCATTTTTCCGATAAAGCCAAACTGCTGGGGATGGGCCTCGGATACCGCACCGAGCGTTGGGGCAATCCAATCGGCGAACCAGTGACAAAGTCCTGTCCCCCCGAAAATAATCGCTGACAACACCACCAAATCGGTCGTCGTGGGAATCCGCTGGGATTTTTGGCTAAACTCCTCCATCGTTTGCTGCAGTTTATCGATACTGGAAGCGTCTGCACCAAACATCTGGTCAATCGATTTTTTCTTGCCGACTCCGAGCAGTAAAAAAATCATCCAGAACTCGGCTACCAGCACATCCACCGCAATCATGGCGGTGAACAGTTTTTGGTCCGGCTGAAACATTCCCTCCATAGCCAGCTGATTGGCACCTCCTCCAATCCAACTCCCGGCCACCGTCGACAACCCTTTCCAGGTGTCTCCACCGACCAACGCCGGATCAAAGCTCGAGACCACCAGAATCGCAATCGGGCCTCCGATCACAACACCGACCGTCCCAGTCAGGAACATGATGACTGCCTTCGGCCCTAATCGCAAAATACCTTTCAAATCAATGCTCAAGGTGAGTAATATCAGGCTGGCGGGCAAAAAGTAACGCGAGGCAACGTGGTAAAGGTTCGATTTTTCCGGATCGACAATACCAAACAGGGTTAGCAGGGAGGGTAAAAAATAACACAACAGCAACATCGGGACAAACTTGTAGAAAGTTTTGAAGTACCGGTTCTGGCTGCTGGAGGTTGCAAACACCAGCCCGAGGATCATCATCAGCAAGCCAAAGACGACCGCATCATTTTGGATCAGGGCTGCATGGCTAGCCAGTTCAGGAAGCTGTGCAGCATCTGGGGTCACTGAGGCGGTGTCCGCGGCGACGTTTTCCGTGGTCATGAACTGGGCTCCTGGAGGGGTCGATTCTACCTGAACCATGTTGCCGTCAGGCGTAGCGACATCTTAACAGGAGCGCTGCTGATTTCAAACGGATGCCGGAACGAGTCTTGACAACCGTTACCCTGGGGTTACTGTGGCTAGTCCAAACCCAAGCGACACCAGCCCAGTCTGGACGGTTTTAGGATTTTGCTATTTTTCAAATTAGGATTTAGGTTAGATTCAGCAAACTAATCCGTTCGTTCCAAAAGGGAGTTACACACCAATGCTCAAAACCAAAACAAGCAAACTATTCCCCTTGGTCGCAATGGGGTGCATTTTCAACGGCTTTCCCCACACGCTACCTGCGCAGGACAAGAAGCCGTTGTCTAAAAAGGAATCAGCCGCGGTTATCATTAATCGCCTTCCAACGGCAGACAAAGACAGAGAGGGCAGAGTCCGCCGCTTGTTTATCGCCCACAAACGCCTTACCGACCTGACCGCGCTGCGGCAATGCCCACACCTCTGGTATCTTGAAGCGGCATTCAACAATTTGACAAATCTAAAGGGCCTTGAAAACTGCAAGGAGCTAACGCACCTGAATCTCAATCACAACCATCTCACCAGCTTGGATGGCATAGAAAACCTTCCCAAGCTTGAGATGCTTTTTTTGTTCGGAAACGATTTAGCGGACATCAGTCCGCTTCAAAAGCTCAAGACTCTTAAGTTGTTGGTGTTAACCGACAACCCTGATCTTACAGCGTCTCAGATTGCTTCCCCGAGAAAATCATTACCTGCTTGTGAGGTTCTATTCGAATCGAAAGGTGACGATGGTGAAAAACAGGCACTAGGAGCCCAACAGGAACACCCTAAACCGACCGGTCATCAGGAGACAAACCTCATCGCCCAGAAGTTGGCTCCATTTGCAACGAAAGTACAGCGGCCAAAGAAGTGGTTTTTCAGTCAAAATCACGAAGGCGGCAATTTCATGTGGATCATCTCAAAGGAAAAGCTGGACGAGGCAAGTCAACGATTTGAAACAGGAGTTAAAATCCAAGCGTTCTTCAACGTTTCTAAAACAACAAAAAAATCCCCCGAAGCGTTTGCAATCGAATCCCTTGAAGCCAGTAGCAAGAACAAGAAAACAACGACGCTTCATCAAGCGAAGCAAAATGCGGGTCCGTTAACTGCGTTGACCAAAACGATTGAACTGGAAAACCAGATTTTGGCGACCGATGTCTATTGGGGTAATGAAAAGCAATTGGATGTAGTCGTCATCGTCCAGAGAACAGCTCCTAAAAATGAATGGAACGCCAGTCAACGCCTATTTGGAAGCTTGACCAGATTCAACCTGCGAACCCTCGTGGAAGGAACTCGCGACTAGTCTCGGAAGGCCGCTGACCCTTTTTTGATGGGTGCAGCCAAGCAAAACCAAACCTCTGCGCGATTTCCCCGACCAGAACCTGAATCGACTTTTCTTTTCGATCTCGCCGTGTGATCTTCCAACGCGAGAGAGTCCAATTGAAAAACCCCGGCCGTTAATGACTGCAGTTCGTCCAAGAATTCATTTTGGAGAACAGGCTCTCCCTGCAAAACGCCGTGTAACCACAAACAACACTCCAGCACTGAAGGGCGGTGGCGGGAAGATCACAGGCCGCTACTGGAACACTGACGGTCTTGGGCACCATCCGGCAGACCTTAACCGGCACACAACGGTGAACCGGATAAGAGACACAGACCGTGTAGCAATA
>JAZABE010000582.1:0-1895 GCA_036137535.1 Planctomycetota bacterium
AATTGGGCATTGCGCTCCACGAACAGGGCACGACCATTTTTCCCGTAAGACAGGCTGTTCAAGGTCGTGGAACGAATGTCGACAGGCTCGGCTGACAACTGGAATGAGGGAAAGGGCGTCGTCGTCCCGATCTTACCAGCAATGACTTGATCAAACGTCTGTTGCGGATTCCTATTCTGGATGCCCGTCATAAACAGGGGCATGGCACCGTAGTGATCTCCTTTGGGCTGGTTACTGACGTTGGACAGAACCACAATCTCCTGCTTTAGGCTCTCCAAAGGTTCCAGGTTCTTAGAGAGCGTAAATTCTTTACCTTCACCGGCAGACTGCCAACCCGCTGGATCAATCCCATTTCCCTTGTGAAAAACTCCAAGCCTTCGGGGAATTTCTGTTTGTTTCTTTGGGGAGCTCAAAGCTATTGCAGGGGTCATGATTTCCAGCGCAGGCAGTGCAATGCAAACGCCGGAACCGCTGAGAAAACTTCTTCTTGGAATAAGGTATTGGTGCTGCATAAGAAGGATCTCCCAATAGTGAGTTACTCAACTGGAGCCATTTCCTTGTGTCGAAACGGATAGCTCATCACCACGGCTTCAATCAACGTGTTAATCCGATTCTCATCGGCATTCAATTTTTTCCTGATGGTTGCAATAGCCGGTCGGTCGATAGGCAGAACCCGACGGCCTACGGCATAGGCTAAAAACCGCTTGATTATATTATCGGTAATCTGCTCCTGATAATCTGCCAATAAACGTGATTTTAGTTCAGCTGGCGTGGAAAACCTACTCCCATTGGGCAATTGGTAGCTGGGCATCTTGTCCTCGGGTCCCCCAATGGTAATCGTTCCGCTGGAATCGGTACCACCATCACCCTCGATCGACGCTGTCAATCGCCACGGTGAAGCCGGGGCATCTTTGGGAATTGAAAAAGACCAAATATTATCCTGTCTCGCTCCGCCAGTGTATCCAAAGTGCTTATCAACCAACTCAACGTCTCCAGCTTGCAGTCGAACGTTTTTGATATTAAGCCGGTGACGCCCTTTACTATACTGGAAATAGACTTTCACGAATTTCCCGGGAACCAGCGGTTGAGTCAGGTCCCAGCTTTGATCTGCATAACGCTTCGGAGTTGTCTTGGGACCCCAATAATGCTTTTCTCCCGATGGTTCCATCCCCGGATTTTGCCGGGCAATTCCAAACTGGTCAAACCCTTCCAAACCAAATCCAATCGGGTCAATGTACTGGTGGCAGGCTGAGCATCCATTCCCAGAAGAATGGAGACGAATCACCTCCTCGGCCGAAAGTTTCTGTTTTTGCTGCTTGGCTTTCTTCTCCGCGGTCTCCAGATCAGGGACATCCGCAGGTTGGACAAAATGTTCACCCAGAATTTTCTCCATCACCCAAACACCTCGGCGGATGGGACTGGTTCGATTCTCTGTCGACGTCACACTCAAAGTCGATCCCAAGGTCAAAAATCCGCCCCGATTCGCATCAGTAACTCGAGCAAGTTCCAACGGAGCATGTCGATATTCATAGTTTTGAGTTCTGATTTTTCGAGACGCTGTTCGGTAATGTAGGTTAACCGGTGGCAAGCTTTCCCCAGGCAAGTTAGCGAGCTTTTCCATCCCGAGGCCATAAATGTTGGCCTGATGACGATTCACGTAAGCCCAGTCTGCCTGGATCAGGCTATGGATGGGTTGATTGAACCGAATGATGGAATCAAAAAAAAGAAGCGCGTCCTCGTACTGGGTTCGATAGAACCCAGCCAGTTTATCGCTGCGACGATTAACCATGCTTTGTCGTCGCAATTGCTTGTAGTCAAACCACTCGCCCCCCAGGTTTTCGGCAAGTGCAATTCGCTTAGGATCGGCAAGCATCCGTTTTACCTGTTGTTTCAAC
>JAZABE010000583.1:0-9600 GCA_036137535.1 Planctomycetota bacterium
CCAAGGCAAAAACCTCTAAAACCTGCTGTTTCAACTCATGGAATAGGCCGTGGTCCATTTCACTGAATACCAGTATTTTTTGAAAATTTTAAATGAGTCAACGGTAAAGAAGCACCCGCATGTCAAGCATCAAGCCACCCGGAATAGTTGCCTATTCCGCTTGCTTACCCAAGGGATCTTCCCAACTGGAAAACAACGGTCGCAGGTTGCTCGACAGGAAATAGGCACGAGGCGTATTCAGTTCCATCAAGGCACCGAACAACTGGTTGGACGTGTCAGCTTTGGACAAAAACGGAATTTCCAGCCAAGGCGCTGGACGTGAATAATTAACAACTCGTGTTTTAACGAGGTCTAATTCAGCCAGTTCTGCAGCTCTTTCAATGGCATCTTCAATAAAACCAAGGCGATCAACCAATCCATACTGCAATGCCTTGGCCGCATGAAATATTTCTCCGGTAGCCAGATCCCGTCCCTTATATTCTATCCTAATGCCCGAGGCATCATTCTCAACACCTTCCTTATTTATCGATCGAAACCTTGAACGACCAGCCAATATCTTTTTCTTAAATTCATGGAAAGATTCGTCCACATACTCTTGCAATAATTCCCTGTGATCTTCAGGCATCTTTTTGGATGGCGTTAACATTCGTTTCCGAGGATGACTCATGATCGAGTCATCAACCACACCGTAGGATTCCATTAACTGGCTATAATTCCAATGTGGAATGATCACTCCAATCGATCCAGTGGTACAGGTCGGCTCGGCAATAATCGAGTCCTCTTGATCACCAACTGCCATCGAAACATAGTAGCCACCACTCGTAGCCATACTGCCCATACTGACTACCAATGGGATTTTTTTATTGGCGAGCATCTTCTTGAGGTGGTGATAAATATAGTCCGAACCCGTAACGGTACCACCCGGTGAATTCACGCGTAAAACTACGGCTTTCACCCGTTTATCCTCCATCACACGGTCGATCTGCCGTTTTATATATCCAGATCCGTCGTAAATCACCCCGGTAATTTTAATGATTGCGATTTTATTTTCGGATAACGGGCTTCCTGAAACGCCAACTTCATGAACACCATAGCCGTCGTCATAAAAGTCAGCAGAAACATACCAATGGTATTGGAGCAATACAAACAGAAATAAGACACAGATCCAACCCAAAATCGCAATGAGCTGCCAAGCAACTGTTTTCCCAACCTGTCGATGTTTGACAACCAATTCATTTGGAAACGCCGTCAAATCGACTTTTTGCAGCTCATTGGAATTGGTTTCGCTGCTAGCGGCATGAGTTTCAGACATTGTTATTGTTGACCCAAGAAATAGAGCAATCGGTATTAACTCTGATTATTCGTTGACTCATTGGTGTTAATCAACTCCAAGTCAAATCTCAGCACATTTTTTTAATGGATCGGACCAAGCTGCCAACATCGGGAGAAAAATTCTAAAATCAGGCGGATTCAACTGATCGTGATGACACGGACGTGGTGGCTTGAATCTGGCACGAGCAAACAAATCTGATTTCCGCTTTGTTTTATCGAAAAAAAGAAACCTGTTTGATTGCCACGATTTCACGAATGGCATTGCCAAAGCGACAATCCCCACGTTATTCTACGCATTCGAGTTAATCCTGATAATTATTTAATTCTAGATAAAGGAGTGTTTTGAAGTGTTGGTTGCCGCATCGACAGAGTGTTTTGGTCATTTGCCTTTACAAGAGGCTGTCGATCGATTGCTTGACCTGGAGTTCACAAGCGTCGAAATCAGTATGGATGAAACCAAGGACCAGTTAAAACCTTCCGAAGTTTTAGCTGACCTTCCAGCCGCAATCAAAAAATGCCTTGATACGCGGCGAATGAACATCGTCGGTTATTCAATCAACATTACAGCAACGGGAGAACAATACTACGAACAGTTCGAAGCGTGCTGTAAATTAGCGAAAGCAACCCGGGTCGTCACGATCACCGTCCCTTCGGGAGAACACGGAACACCTTTTAATGAGGAAATAGAAAAACTCAAACGGTGTGTTGCAATCGCAGACAACGAAGGCATCCGAGTTGCCCTTCGCACGGAAACCAATTGCCTTTCAGCCGATCCAGATACCGTTTGTATTCTGTGCGAGCATGCCAAAGGGCTAGGCGTCGCAATTGACCCCAGTCATTTTATCTATGATCGTCCCAAACCCGTGGATTACGATCGACTTCTGAGATACGTTTACCAAGTTTACTTACGCGATACAACAAAAGAAAAACTTCAAGTCCGAATCGGACAAGGCGTTGTCGAATACGGACGCTTGGTCGACCGGCTAATCGCACAAAAATACGAAAACGCCTTGACCGTACACGTCATCCCCACCTCCGACATTGACCATGCCGCAGAAATGCGAAAGATGCGACTCCTTCTTGAGAGTCAATTGATCTAGTTTCTGTTTGGAGCCATCTGTACTTCGAATGCCCCAACAAACCAGCCTGTCTCCAGCGATCTAATCTTCGCGACTGGTAATTTCAATCAGGTGATATCCAAAATCGGTTTTCACTGGTCCATGCACCTGGTTGAGTTCGGCACTGAAAATGACCTCATCAAATTCGGGCACCATTTGACCTTGTTGGAACTCACCGAGCGAACCGCCCGACTTACCGGATGGGCATGCTGAAAATTCAGAAGCGATTTCCGCAAAATCTTTTCCCGCGGCAATTTGCCCTTTTAAATCTTCACAAACCTCTTCGGTTTCAACCAGAATGTGGCGTGCTGTTGCTTTTGGCATGATGTCCTATTCAAGATTAGACTATAAAAAAATCAGGTTAGTTGATTTCGAGCTTGCTGCCTATCCCGCCCATCCATTCAGATCTGATCCCATTCAATCTGGCTCGTGATGTCAACCCGTTTCAATGGTGCGGTAATGACTTCAATATATTTTTGCATGGCTCCCGTATTGTAAATCACAACTTGTTCATTTGGGTCGACCCACTGTTCGTCAATCAACTGTTCAAGGGCTCCGACACAAGCCGCAGCTTCTGGACAGATCGATATCCCCTCTGCACAACAAGCAAACTGGGTAAGTTCCTTGATCCGAGCCTCTTCAACGGCAATGGCCCTACCCTGGCTTTGCTTAACAGCATCCAAGATCATAAAATCCCCAACAGCAACCGGCACTCTTAAACCACTTGCTGCTGTCGAAGCATTCTCAAATGGTGCCGCAAATCGTTCCTTTGCCTTAAAAGCATTGACAATCGGACAACACCCATCACTCTGGACCGCGACCATTCGTGGCATTTTCTGCGATTGCAACCAGCCCATTTCTCGCAGTTCGTTGAAAGCTTTCCACATCCCGATTAAACCGGTGCCCCCACCGGTGGGATAAAGTATGACATCTGGCAGTTTCCAATCGAACTGTTCGGCCAACTCCAGCCCCATCGTTTTTTTACCTTCGATACGATAAGGCTCCTTGAGGGTAGAAAGATCAAACCAATTCAACAGTTCCTTGCCTTCACGGATAATTTTCCCGCATTCATTAATCAAACCGTTCACCAAAAACGTCTTGGCCCCAAACACCGCTGCTTCTTGTTGATTCACAACCGGGGTATCCTCTGGCATGAAGACAAATGACTCCATCCCCGCTCTAGCCGCATAAGCGGCCATTGCGCCACCTGCATTTCCGGCAGTGGGAATCGCGACTTTTTTGATCCCCAGTTTTTTGGCCATGGTGATGGCCATTGCCAATCCCCGTGACTTGAAACTGCCCGTGGGAAGCTGGGATTCATCCTTGATGTATAAATGGTTGATTCCAAGTTGCTGACCAAGATTAGGGCATTCCAAAAGTGGTGACATTCCCTCACCCAGTGAAACCTCGATTTCTTCAGTACCGACCGGGAGAAGTTCCCGATATCGCCACATCGTCGGTTTACGTCGAGCAACCATTTCTTTGGTCATGTGGGCAGCGACTTTTGAAAGATCATAGTTGACCCACAACGGCCTTCCTTCATGTAAAGTTTGAATTGCCTCGAATTCCAGGCACGTACCATCTATGGCGCTTTCAAGATGAGTTACAAAATGGGGCATTCACTTCGCTTTCGTTTCAGTTATTAACCAATGCCAATTATGGACTTGCACCATTTTTTTATCGAGTCCCTATCGATTTACCTACCAATGGTGACAATTGTGGTCCCTAGATTGTATAAAAACGATACCCGAAATTATCCTTCAGGTAGAAGCAAGGCCCGCGAAGGCGGTTTTCGATAGCATGAGTGCAAAGAACTGGTTGTTGGTTGGTGGAGTGGCCGGATTCCTTGGCGTTGTCTTGGGAGCTTTCGGTGCACATGGCATCAAACAAACCCTACCGGAGTGGTACGACACGGACGACCTCGCTAAACCATCGATGAGCGAGAAAACTGGAAAAGAAGATCCACCAACGCCTGGATGGTACCAGCTTGATCGACTCCGTCAGAAGAAATTGGAAACCTGGATGACAGGTGTTCGATATCATTTTTATCACACCTTCGCTATTTTGATGATTGGTTTGTTAACGCTTTCGCAGAACCAGCCAATTTCTCGTTGCTTGAATATCGCTGGATGGTTTTTTGTTTTGGGAATCTTCGGTTTTTCCGGGTCAATTTACCTGCTTGTAATTACCAAAATCCCCATCTTAGGAATGGCAGCTGCAGTGGGTGGTGTGATTTTGCTAGGCGGTTGGGTATTTTTTTTCTTGGGAGTTTTCTACCTAGTGATTCCCCAAAATCAAAACCCAGCCAGCTACGGTGTACAAACCTAAGATCAGAAAGACCAATCGTGAATATTGACAATAAATGGATCGGTTACTGCACCAACGTCCATGCGGGCTCTGATTTAGAGGAGATGAAAGCAAACCTCGAAAACCACGCCTGCACCGTCAAGCGGAACTGCGCGCCTGAATCGCCCATGGGAATCGGTCTGTGGTTTTCGGATCAATCCGCCATTGACCTAATTTCTCAAGACAAAATTGATAAGCTTGGCGAATGGCTTAATGCAAACGAGCTGATTCCTTTTACATTGAATGGATTTCCTTTTGGAAATTTCCACCAAGAACAAGTCAAACACCGGGTCTATCTTCCCTCGTGGGCCGAGGACTCACGAAGAGAATATTCCGAACGGCTTGCACAAATCCAACATCAACTTCTGCCCGATGGAATGGAAGGCAGCATTTCCACACTGCCATTAGCTTGGGGAAATCATGACGTTGACGATGATTTCCTGTCACGGTGTGCAGGTCAACTCCATGAACTTGCAGAGTTCCTAGCAGACCTAGAAGAACGTACGGGACGATTAATCTACTTTTGCATCGAACCGGAGCCCGGATGTGTTATACAAACTAGCAATTCTTGCATTGATTTCTTCGAACAGCATTTGTTCGGAGAATCAACCTCCTCAGACGAAATGGTCAGACGACACCTCCGTGTTTGCCATGACATCTGCCATTCCGCAGTGATGTTTGAAGACCAACAAGAGTTCATCCAGAATATTGTTTCTGCTGGCATTGGCATTGGAAAAGTCCAAGTTTCTTCAGCCGTACATGCCAACTTCGAGAATTCATTTGGATACACCCCCCTTGAAATTCTCAACCAGCTTTCCGAATTCAACGAACAACGGTACCTTCATCAAACGGTATTAAAGAATAAGGAAGGCAAAACCCAATTTTACCAGGATTTGCCAGAAGCCCTGACTGAACTACAAAACCGGATTGATAACTACACCGAAGCCCGAGTTCATTTCCATGTCCCCATCTTCTTAAAAGAATTTGGTGCGTTAACAACTTCCCAAACCGAGATCCTTCAATGCCTAGAAGCAACTCAATCCATCGACGACTTAACTCATTTTGAGGCAGAAACGTATGCGTGGAATGTATTACCGACAGCCTTGAAGAAGGACAGCCTAGCTGACGGCATTTCGGAAGAAATCAAGTGGCTGACTCACCTTGCCAACGATTCAATCTAAATCGCAACCCCGCCGCCAAGCCCGCAGAGAAGCACTTTGAACAGCCAAGAACCGAAACCGGGACAGTTAAGGGGGTTAAATCGCGTATCTTTTCACAACGATGGCACTTGCCTGCCCGAAAGGTGACATGCTGAGATTAATAAACGAGTTTCCGGAATCCAATTCATTCGAAGTGGAAACATTGATAGGACATTCCGGGTCTGGTTTTTCATAGTTCAAGGTCTGGAAGAGTTGACCAGCATTCAAGCTTAAGACACTGGCCGAAAGCTCTACCGTTCCTCCACCGGCCCCTAAATTACCAAAATAACTCTTGGGCGCCACAACGGGAATTCTCCGACCTTCCTGATCAAAAACCCGATGGATTGCTCTTGCCTCGGCGATATCACAAGTCGTTGATGATAACCCGTGAGCATTGATGTGGCCGACTTCGTTCGGTTGCATGCCTGCAGAACGGAGCGATGCCTTGATGGCGTTCACAAACGCTTGTTCGAAATCAACTTTGCGATCCTTAGAGATAACCGTTGAAGACCCGTAGCCTACCACCTCACCTAGAATCTTTGCGTTCCTATTGGCAGCGTGAGAAAGCTCCTCAAGGAGGATAGCCCCCGCACCTTCACCGATCACTTGGCCACATCGGCCGAGTTCAAATGGACGACAAGCAGATTTGGGATCGTCCAGCGAATCGGCAAGTTTTTCTTGTAATGCAATATGAATCGTGCGTATCGGATGAATCCGGGTACCAGTCGCCCCAGTCACAATGGCATCGGCAGCGTCACGAACGATTGCACAATAGGCTTCGCCAATCGCTAGATTTGACGATGCTTCACGCAACGTAATCGAATTATTGGGGCCTCGAAAATCATTGTAGATTGCAATATGGCTTGCCGGCATATTGGGTAAATATTTAAGCAGCCATAGGGGATTGACTTCCGATAAACCTTTTGGGCCCCAAGTGTCATAGTCAAATACCCCTTTGTTGGGAGAGCAGGTTTTGACCGCGTCGTAAAATTCAAAGGGCTCAGTCATGATTAAATCACAACCAAAGAACACACCCGTTCGGTCTGGATCATGGCTTCCTGCCTCGATCCCAGCGTGTTGAAGGGATTTTTGAGCAACCGCCACACCCATTTCAATTTCACGGCACATCACCTTATGGTTCTTTTTAATCGCGCGTTTTTGTAATTTATCCAGCTCCCCATAATCTGAAATACCACCGGTAAAATCATTGACTTCTCCCCCAATGGAAGTCGGCAAACTGGTGGAACAAATTCGCTGCAGGGTCTCTATTCCGCTTTTGCCATTTTTCAGAGCATCCCAAAACGCATCAGGATCGCTCCCAATCGGAGAAACGATTCCCAGTCCAGTGATGACAACGCGACGATTAATTGACATTCTTGATGATTGACCCTATCGGAGTTTCCTCGAGCCACACGCAATTCGCAAGTGCATTAGATAATCTTAGTGGATGCAAGAAAGTGTATTTTATGGTTCCAGTTCAAAATAGAAAAGTGCGGCCTAATTGGTTGACGAAAACGCTAACGCCGGTTTTGCAATGGAACCATTTGGTAAGCCGATTTAGGAGTCTGCCCCCGCACGAACAGACCTTTGCAGTCTACGAAAATCAATGCATCTGCCCGCTTACTGTTGGGTTCAAAGACATCCTGAATCATCACCCTCGTTTTCATATTGCGGTCCGGTGACGCCACAACACCCACACTCAAGATCAAGACACGGTCATCCGGCCATTTAAATCTTTCCTTCAACCGCCAGCTGGATAATTGAGGAACACTAATGGGGTATTTCTGGTAATTTCCATTGGGCGTTGGGACGTCGACATTGACCTGTCGAAATTGCTCCAATTGATCCACGCTACAAAAAATCTCCGCATCCATTTCGTTGCCGTCAAGTGAACGCAAAGGGCTAAAGTGAATTACAAAACCTTCATTAATTTTCGCCGTTTCAACTCGAAACGGTGGCAGATTCCGCTGATCAAACACAATTGATCTAAAGTAGTTTACTGGTTTTTGACGTATGATCTTTTTGGGTTGGCCGCTCTCAGTAACCAAGTTTTGCGAAATTGGCAAATTGAAATCAGACCGCTTTCTCAAGTCGTTGTAGAGCTGAGCTGCATTTTCTTTGGTGGCCAGCCACCCTTCAACACCTGGAGATTGCGTTTCTATCCTGTTCATCAATCGAAGTGATTTCGCACGCCAATTTGGATTCCCAACGGTGATCAACTGGAATCCAAAGACTTCGTCCATCTCCTTTGTTTTATTGAAACGGTCAACCACCGTTCGCACTTTCTGTTGTATTGCAGCTGTGTGATAGCATCGAACTTTATGACGACCGACCGAAAGCACTCCAGCCGACTCTCCAAACCAAATACCCGTTCCCGTTTCACGCAAGATCCAATCCAACACATTTTTTTCTGGATTGGCTACCGATTTAACCGTTGTCGTAAAACCACTGATATCGTAGGTTCTCCAAGATCGGTCGGGTGAATCCTTCAAATCCAGGTTTTCGCCCAGAGGTTTGCCCGCCACCGACTGGCTACTGTCGGAAAATGCCCGCTTGGTATTCAATTCAACCGAACTGGCAGCTTTCCGGCTTTCGCCTTGCGAACCGGGTGGTCGGAAGTCTCCCTGACCCGGTTGCCCAAAAGCGGGATTCCCAGCCACCAGCACCATGCAAACAAGAAACAATAAACGGGTCTTCATTATTTGTGATCTTTGACAAAGAAAGCAAAAACGTCGGAATTATAGATCACCTCGAGGTCAGCCCCAATAGTAAAATACTGACCGAATCCGCTGCTGGGCTGGCCTTTATTACTCCTAATTTTCAACCCCTCAAAATCTTAATGCTTGACCATTGCCTGAATGTTTTCGACAATTGATTCAGGGTTTGATCTGTTCAATCCAACCCACAGCGGTTCACTTTTTATCGCCTCAATAGAACCTGGCTTCGCAATGGGCGCCGACTCTAACAATCGATGGAAGCTAGCATCCCGTCATGCTAGCCACTCAGCAATCAGTTCCGACTTGGTGCCGGATGACCAAATTCCACCCTGCGTTTCCAATGTAATTCTCGCCAACAGCTGGATTCTCAGTCTCGTGTTTCACTTGGGACTAATTGTCACACTCTCTCTTGTTTCTTATACGCTACAAACTGGAACTGAAATCGAGTTGGAATTCACCAGTTCATCAGCAGATGCCCCAACTGTCACGATCGAATCCTTAGAAACCAGTGATTCGAAGTCTGGGGACAATCTCGATAATGAGATCAACCAGTTACTGGCATCTTCGCAACGACCCCTGAACCTAGAGATTAATGCCGCTTCGTTTGAGTTTGATCCCGTGATGTCACTCCAAAACACGGATGGCTCGAATGAGTCAACGATTAACGCCACTGAAGGTTTGTTGAAAAGTGATAGCAAAATAGGAAACGGAAACCAGGCTCAATTTTTCGGCATTCAAGCCAAGGGAAAAAACTTTGTTTTCATTGTTGACAGTTCCTCAAGCATGAGCGGAGCTCGTTGGAAAAACGCCGTTCAAGAACTTAGATCTTCGCTTTTCTCCCTTCAGCAGAATCAAAAATTCTATGTCATTTTCTTCGATCACCAGACA
>JAZABE010000584.1:0-4447 GCA_036137535.1 Planctomycetota bacterium
TTTGGCAGGAGTTTTTTCAGGAGCCTACTGAAGCTCAAAACTGGGAAACCGAAATCAGAAAACGCATTCGTTCGTTTTTAACCCAAGCTTATCGCCGAACGATTTCCGAGGAAATTCTGGATCGGTATGTCCGTTATGCCGTCGCCAAAACCCGTGGCGGAATGCCTTTTGTGGCCACGATGAAAAAGGTCGCATCCGCAGTTTTGTCATCGCCTTTGTTTTTGTATCGGTACCAATCCCAAAACCAAGACGAAGATCTATTTGAGTTGGCCTCTAATTTGTCGTATTTTCTCTGGAGCAGTGGGCCAGATCGAGAATTAATGGCACTGGCGGACCAAGGTGAATTGTCCAAGCCAGAGGTCTTAAATCAAACCCTGGAGCGGATGTTTGCGGATCCAAAAATCGAACGGTTTTTGGACACCTTTCCTGCTCAATGGATGCAGCTGGAAAATGTTCTGGCGGCAACACCGGATCCCGGAAAACACCGATTTTTCAGCCTCGATAAAAGTCACCCGGCCAGCTTGCACATGCTCATCGAGCCCTTGTTATTGTTTGACGCAATTTTTGTGGAAGATCGACCTGTTCTGGAGTTGATTGCTCCCGGGTTTGGCTACCAAAGCGAGTTCCTCAAAACCTGGTACACATCGGACTTGAAGCCTCCTCGAATCGATACTAAAAAAATCGTTGAACAGAATCGGCTGAATGATCGCAATCGACAAGAAGTTAACCAGAAAATCGAAAAAACGAATGCAGAACTCGCCCAGCTGATCAACCCAGTACGGGAAAGGATTTTGTCTGAAAAACAAAAGACTAAAGGGAGTCGACCCGTGGAGCTGAAGCCACTGGCGGCCTGGGAGTTTGATGGGAATTTAAAGAGTTCGATCGGGGATTTAGATCTCAAGTCCCACGGCAAAGTGACTTTCAAAGAGGGACGGGTCGTTTTAAATCAGTCATACCTGCTGAGCAAACCAATTCCAGTTGACCTGAAGGCGAAGACGCTCGAGGTTTGGTGCTTGCCTCATAATCTGAATCAGGCGGGTGGCGGACTCATGGGGATTCAGGGGCAAGGCGATTTTTTTGACACGATTGTGATTGGCGAAAGACAAGCAAAGCATTGGATCTCCGGGAGTAACGGATTCAGTCGCACACTGGATTTTGCTGGATCGGTTCCTGAAACCAAGGTAAACGAGATGATCCATCTGGTGATGGTCTACCGAGCAGATGGAACGACTTTACTGTATCGAAATGGTCTTCCTTACGGCCAACCTTTCAAAAAGCAGAGGGCTGTCTTTCCGAAAAAAAAATCCAAAGTCATTTTTGGCTTACGACATCTTCCTGCGGGCAACAACAAGTATCTTCACGTGAGTCTTGACAAGGCACGGCTTTACGATCGAGCGTTGACGCGAGAGGAAGTCTTGGCCGCGCATAGTGGCAACGACCTGTTTGTCTCAGCCGAAGAGTTGGCAAAAGCGTTATCGAAAGAAGAGAAAGCCAAACAGGATTCACTGGGGCAACAGTTGGCGTCTCTCAATCACCAGTTGAAAGCAATACCCGCGAACCAAGATCCAAGAAGGGCCCAGCAAGACTCACGGAATCGGTTTGATAATAAGATTCGCAGTCAATTGCGGTCCGGGATCTTTAACCGGATTCAATCGATAGACCCTCGTTACGGGGGTGTGATTACCAACGCGGCGGTGATGAGTATGACGTCTGGGCCGAAAAGAACTCACCCAATTTCTCGCGGAGCTTGGCTCATCGAAGTCATTCTGAATGACCCGCCTCCGCCTCCGCCCAATGATGTTCCGCCACTCAATGAAGAGAGCGGTGACAAGAATCTAACGATACGGGAAAAGTTCAAAATCCACAGGGAAAACCCGGATTGTGCGGGTTGCCATTCCCGGCTGGATCCTTTGGGGTTTGCGATGGAAAATTTTGATGTGACCGGACGATGGCGCGACCAATATGAGAATGGTCGCGAGGTCGACCCGAGTGGGACCCTCTGGAAACAGTTTGCATTTAACGGGGCTGTTGATCTCAAAAAAGTTATTGCCACCGAGAAACAAAGGTTTCTCAGAGCGTTTACCAAGCACCTGCTTCGATTTGCTCTTGCACGAGAGTTGGAAGCCACAGATGCACTTGTCGTGGATTCGATTTTGGCGAAATCCGAGAAAGACAATTTTCGTTTAAAATCGTTGATTCAGGCAATTGTGAGCAGCAAAATTTTTCACCCGTCCCGCTGAGTTCTCGAGGTGAACGATCTTTTGGCAATCCGTGCGTAAACCCTCAGAACGGGATGTCTTCCTCGTCGATTTCTGCGGCTTCCTGAAGCGCATCGTTGGCCGAGCTGTTGCTCGGTGGTGGTCCCGTTCCTCCCTCTTTGAGGATGCGAAAGTCCGTGGCTTCGAGGTTGAGAAAAAATCGCACATCACTGCTGGAGTCTTTTTGCCATTTGCGGCCACTGAAGCGATAAGAGATTTCCACGTTGCTCCCCACCGCCATTTCATCGACACTGTCACAGTCATCCTGGACAAATTCGATCGGGATGTAATTGTCAAACCGTCCCTTTGGTTGCTCCAAGACAACTAGGCGTTTTCGAAATCCTTTTTGACCATAGGTTTTGGTCTCTTCGATTAAGTGGACTTTGCCCTGGACTTTTCCGTCACTCATTGAATTCCTGACTGGTGAAAATGGGATGCCGCCAAATTGCAGCTTCAAATATCTTAACGCAGATTATTCTCAGGAAAAGCCGCATCCGCAGCCTTTGGTGACGGATTTAAAACTAGTTAACAGTTGGGATTCTTTTGAGCGTTTCCAACAAATAGCGCCAAAATTTTTGAACACTGGAAATTTGGACTTTTTCATCTGGTGAATGCGCACCTGAAATGTTGGGGCCAAAAGAGATCATTTCCAGTTCGGGATAATTTTGGCCCAAAATTCCACACTCCAACCCCGCGTGGCAGGCTGCGACATGTGGTAGAGCTTGAAAGAGTTCTTCATACAATCCGCTCATAAGTGCCACGATTTTTGATTCGGGCTTCGGTGTCCAGCCTGGGTATTTCCCACCGAAACTGGTTTCGCCGCCAAGAATCTGAAATGAGGCGGTAATTGCATTGGCCAGATCATCACGCTCTGAATTGACTGAACTTCGGGTTAGGCAGCCGATGTGATAACGGTTCGCTTCAAGGTGGACCCGAGCGAGATTGTTGGACGTTTGAACCAGGTCTTTGATCTCAGGTGACATCCGGTGAATTCCGTTGGGGCAGGTGTAGAGGACCGCAAGCAAGTTTCGCTGGAATTCTTCTGAAAGACAGTCAGTGGCCGGGATGGACTCTTCAATCACAATCTCCGCATTGGGGTCAGTGATGCGATATTCTGCCAACAGCTCGGTCCGTTGGGCGTCGACTGTTTCCTTGAATTTTTCCATTTGGGAACCTGGTAGGGCGATCACTGCAACCGACTCGCGGGGAATCGCGTTTCGTAATCCACCACCGTCAATTTTGACAATCTGAAGATCGACTGTCCGCGAGAGTTGCCACAAAATCCGGTTCATCCATTTGTTGGCGTTGCCCCGTCCCAAGTGGATATCGATTCCGGAATGCCCCCCTTTCAACCCTCGGACGATCAATTGGACAGTCTGGGACCCAGGGTGAACCTGATCAGATGGGTAGGATCCTTTCAAAGTGACATCAACGCCACCGGCACATCCGATCGTCAGTTCGTTGTCTTCTTCAGTATCGAGATTTAGGAGGATCTTCCCGGTGAGCACTCCTCCTTGAAGGCCCAGTGCTCCGGTCATTCCCGTTTCTTCATCGATCGTAAACAAGGCTTCTAACGGTGGATGGGAGATTTCGGTTGAGGAAAGTACCGCCATGATTGCAGCCACACCGATTCCATTATCTGCCCCCAGAGTGGTTCCTTTGGCTGTGACATGATCGTCTGTGACGACCATTTCAATTCCTTGGGTTTCAAAATCGAATTCGGTGTCATTGTTTTTTTGGCAGACCATGTCGAGGTGAGATTGCATCACAATTGGAATCCGGTTTTCCATGCCCGCTGTGGCGGGTTTATTGATGATCACATTGCCCACATCGTCAACTGTAGTCTTCAGTCCCAGCGATTGGCCAAACCGGCGAGCAAATTCAATCACTTGTTCCTCTTTTTTTGAAGGTCGCGGAACCTGATTTAAGTCCGCAAAGTGATTCCATAAGTCGGTGGGTTCTAAACTTCTGACGTCCAATGCAATGCTCTTTAGTAGGGGGTTTGAATCAGGAGAGGTGACACAGGAGAAGCAATTGTCAATTCCGATTGGTTTTGGGCGAACGTGCAAAATGATGCAGTGGTTCAAACCGAATGCACAATCCAACGGGATAGACACTTGGTAACAGACCCCAACCAAGAATGCAAACGGGTTGATCTGCCAAGTGGGGGAGTTGCTTTAGACAATCAG
>JAZABE010000585.1:0-1230 GCA_036137535.1 Planctomycetota bacterium
TGCGATTGTAGGCCCCTTGGTGCATGCGTTCATGGCGAGTCTGGAAGGACTGGCTCTGGATGATGTTTACGCTGCTTTTGCAGGCTGGCAAGCTGAACACGAAGAAAGTTTTGAGTTGGATTTGCGGAGCCTGTCACCTCACCGGAAGACGGATTTATTCAAACTGGAACGCCGGTTGAATGATTCGGGTGCATCCCAGATTGAAACCAAGATAATGGCAGTTTTTTTTGGCGAAGTGTTGGCAGTTGCGGATTGTGTTTTCGATGGCAAATCGGTGGTCGCGTTTGTCGATGGGTACGACGTGAGAACGTTCGAAAAAACTACACAACGGCCGATTACTGCAGAATTAGTCTTGTCTGTTTACAAAGGCTCAAAATTACTCCAGGTCTTTAATCAGTAGCCGTTTTTTCTTTAGCTAGCTGATCAGTGCATGGCTCAGTCTATTGTGATTGAGTGAATGCTTAGATTCTAAGCAAAGACGCAGTGAGCCCTTTCCATATGCGTGAGTAACCCGGGCAACCCGTTGCCAGCGGTGAGATGATCTGGACAATTGCTACGACGTTTTTTTCGTTAAAAGCCGAATAATCCGGAACTTCGTTAAATTCGTACATCGGGAATGGCGATTTACCTGAAACAGCGATTCTCTTTGTTTTGAAGAAATTTTGCCGGTTTGACTCCAAAGATCGGATCAGGTAGGTCACATGTCCATTGCTCGATACTGCAAAACTGCCTTGTTGCTTGGCCTGCTGGTCATGGGAATATTTATGCCAGGTTGTGTGCCATGGTCAAGAGGTTTGGGGACGATCGATGAAAAAGTGACTGATTGGAGAGATTTTATTTGGGGCAAACGGGCTTTTTCCCAACGCCATGGTCATGGGCAGTCGGGGCCTTTCAGGGATGGATTTTTGGAAGGTTACCATGACATGTTGCAAGGTGCTGACGGTTGTTTGCCAGTGGTTCCCCCTCGCCGGTACTGGAGCTGGAAGTACCAAAGTGCCGGGGGACAGGGCGCTGTTTCTGATTGGTTCAACGGTTACTCAGCGGGAGTCACTGCAGCCAAGGAAGATGGACTGGCCAATATTTCTCGAGTACCGGTCTCCGTCCAATTTAACGGTAACAGTACGGTTCCCATCCAGCGAATGCCTAACTCTTCCGGAGGAAATAGGATTCCGTTTGAAGAGTCGATTGCACCAACTGCGATTCCCATTCCCCCGGCGGCTGAATACGGGG
>JAZABE010000586.1:0-5772 GCA_036137535.1 Planctomycetota bacterium
AAATCGCAATCAAAAAATACTTTGCCGTCAACAAACCACGAAGTGTCGTTTCAACAACCAAGGATCCCAGCGGGCGATTGCGGGTAATCGACCTGGTCACCACAGACCAGCGGATCTATACCGTGGGTCGACTCGACAAAGACAGCGAAGGATTGATTATCGTCACCAATGACGGTGACCTTGCAGACAAATTAACTCATCCCAAATATGGCATCGAAAAAACCTACTTGATTCAGGTCGAAGGTCATCCAACGCGGGAACAAATGGACTCCCTGGTTTCCGGCATTTATCTTGCGGACGGTTTTTTCCAAATCAAACATTTTCAGTTCAAACGCAAACAAAAGAACACTACTGAAATTGAAATCATTCTTGACGAAGGCCGCAATCGCGAGGTGCGTCGACTGCTTGCGAAAATTGGACATAAAGTCCTCTTTCTTCGACGCGTTGCCATCGGTTCATTTGTCTTGCAAGGTATTCCGCCTGGCTCCAATCGGCAACTCAATAACGAGGAAGTCAGGCTGCTTTCGCGCAACCCATACCGCCGCAAAAGGAAAACTATTACGAAACAAAAATCAGGTTTTCGTGGCAGCAAATCTGGGCGGGCCAACTCGAAGAAAAGTACTTCCGGGGAAAACACCGTCAATAAAAAAACGAATTCCGAAGACCAACCAAGTTCCTACGGAAAAACCGGAAGATCAAATCAATCAGCCAAAAAGAAAAAGGATTTGGTGCCACGGTCTAAAAAGAAAACTGTGCCCCGAGCCAAATTAAAACGTGCAAAGTCGAAAACTGCCGCTCAATCCAAAACTGCAAACCCAAGAAGTGGAACGGGAAAACCAAGAAAAAAACGTTCCGCAAAACGATCTTAAACTGGCACGGCCGGAATTCCCGTTATGCGGCACACAGGTTTTTCGGTAACGCCGGCGTTACTGAGACTGAGCTACAACCGTTTCTTTCGATCCTGGCAAACCCCAACCTGGGAACGTCAAAACTGCGATTACTCCCACTCGATGGTAGCTGGCGGCTTGGTGCTAATGTCATAGGTAACCCGGTTGATTCCGGCAACTTCGTTAATAATTCGGGTCGAAATTTTTGCTAACAAGTCATACGGCAATCTACTCCAATCCGCCGTCATAAAATCGTCGGTATCCACACAACGAATGGCAATCGCGTTTTCGTAAGTACGCGAATCCCCCATCACACCCACAGATTGAACCGGCAGTAAAACAGCAAACGCCTGGGCGGTTTCACGGTAGAGGCCAGCAGCCTTTATTTCTTCAACCGCGATCGCATCCGCTTCCCGCAATACATCCAATTTTTCTTTTTTGATTTCGCCAAGACAACGAACAGCCAAACCAGGACCTGGAAAAGGATGCCGCCAAACAATTTCCTCAGTTAATCCCAGCTCCAAACCAAGCCTTCGAACCTCATCTTTAAACAAATCCCGTAGCGGTTCAATCAACTCAAATCCCAGTTCTTCGGGCAATCCACCAACGTTGTGATGAAGCTTGATCGTTGCTGCTGGACCATCGGGCGCTGCGCCACTCTCGATCACATCCGGGTACAACGTCCCCTGGGCGAGGAATTTCGCGTTTTCGACTTGATCCGCCTCTTCTTTAAAGCAATCAATAAAAGCGGCGCCTATTATTTTTCTTTTTTGTTGCGGTTCTGTAATTCCCGCGAGCGCAGACAGGAATCGGTTTTCAGCGTCGACGACGTGCAAGTCCGTTCGGAATTGATTACGAAACGCGTCTTCGACCGATTTTTTCTCCGACTTTCTCAGCAAACCGTTATCGACCAGAATACAAGTCAACTGGTCACCAATAGCCTTGCTCAAAAGTGCGGCAACTACAGCGGAATCAACTCCGCCTGACAAACCGCAGATCACCTTTGCGTCTCCGACACGCGCGCGAATATCTTTAATTTGTTCCGCAGCAAAATCTTCCAAGTGCCAAGTCTGTTGACATTGACAAATCCTGATCAAAAAGTTTTTTAGCAGTGTCGTACCATGTTCGGTGTGCGTTACTTCTGGATGAAACTGAAGACCGTAAACAGGCAACGTTTCGTGCTGGATCGCGGCGTAGGGGCAAGTATCAGTAGACGCGATCGGCACAAACCCTGCCGCAATCGATTGCACCTGATCCCCGTGGCTCATCCAAACATCCGCCGACTCAGGAAAACCGTCAAAGAGATCGTTCCCCGCAACTACTTTGCAGGTTTTACGACCGTATTCTCGCGCGGGATGATTGTCGACCTCGCCACCCAAGGCACGACACGCCAATTGCATGCCGTAACAGATTCCGAGAATTGGAATTCCCAACTGGAAGATTTCCGAGTCACAAAGCGGGGCACCGTCTTCATAGACACTATTGGGGCCTCCCGAAAGGATAATACCTTTAGGAGCAAGTTCCTTGATTCGTTCGGCCGAAAGATCGTGTCGAACAATTTCGCAGTAAACATTAGCTTCTCGGACTCGTCTCGCAATCAACTGGGCGTACTGGGAACCAAAGTCCACAACCAGAACCTTTTCGTTGCTCACATTGGAGGCAATTTGACCTGAAGACTGACAGGCGGTCGTCATTTTTTGCCTTTCTTCATCCATTAGGCAAATAGCAAAAAGAAAAAACCCGTCTCCAAAGGGCACGGGTTGTAAAAGGAGATTATAGGAGCTTGAACACTTCTGGGAAAGTTATTTCCATCGAAAGTTGAATTTTATCATTTTGACCGATCCAGTAAAGTCAAAACAAGCACCCGAAAACAAGCTGTTGCGGAAGCCTATTTCACATTTTTGGCCCGGGAGGCATTTCTTTGGAAATTGGATTGGCTTTTGCCTTGGCGAATCCTGACAACCCCATAAAATCGAGGCTTAGTCAGAAATACCAGATTTCATTCGCAAGTTCCAAAGATTCAGCGAACCGACCCTCTTGGAGCCCCCCGAGTTCAGTGGTTCACCGACTGGCAGGGAGAGAATATGAAATGCGATCCAATGTTATCGATTTGGAGAAAAAATGAAAGTTGCAAGAGAAATCAAAAAAGTTGCCATCCTGTTTGCGGGCGGACCAGCTCCAGCAGCTAACGCAGTTATTTCAGCAGCGGCAGATTCTTTCTTGCGAAATGACACTAAAGTCATTGGCATTAAACATGGATACTCGAAGTTGATTGAGTACGACGGCTCCCAACCACTGGTTGAAGGAAAGGACTACGTCTATTTGACACGTGAAAAACTTTCGCGCACAAGAAACGCCCAGGGAATCATGATTGGCACTGCCCGTGCTAACCCCGGGAAAAAAGTGTCTTCCCCGGATCACCTCAATGACGCCGAACGTTCGCTTCCTCTCAAGCAGACCTATGAAGCCCTTTGCAGCCTGGATGTGGATGCATTGATCTCGATTGGTGGAGACGACACCCTGAAAACCGCCAACAAAATCAGCATGTACCAAGAAAAACTTCCCGGGGAAAGCAAGAAAATACCGGTTGTCCATTTACCCAAGACGATCGACAACGACTACCACGGAATCGATTTTACCTTTGGATTTTTTACAGCGGTCGACTTCTTGGCAACGGAAATACGCAACCTGATTTACGATGCCGATGCAGGTCGAGCTTACTTTCTTGCCGAGGCGATGGGCCGCAGTGCTGGCTGGCTGGCTTACGGCGCAGCGATGGCTGGCGAAGCCAGTCTCGTTTTGAGCGTTGAGGACATTACGGGCGAATTTTTAACCGAAGAGTCCCACACCAACGAGCTCACCGGTGAAACGATTACTCGGCCAATCATGGATATCGAAATTGTACTAAACTACATGGTTGACCTCATGCTCACCCGGGAAAAAGACGGGAAGGAATTCGGGGTGATTGTTATTGCTGAAGGACTTGCTGAATTCCTTCCAATGAAATACCTCGAAGGTGTTCCCCGTGATGACCATGGTCATATTGCCATCTCGGAGGTCAATTTAAATCGTCGGCTGGCCAATTTACTGGCGCAAAAATATGAAGAACGAACCGGCAAAAAAAGAAGAATCAACGGGGTCCAATTGGGGTATGAGTCTCGCTGCAGTAAGCCCCACGCGTTTGATGTCATGCTGGGAAGCCAACTTGGAGTAGGTGCCTTCCGTGCGTTGGTCCAAGAAGGGTTGAGCAGTGTCATGGTCTCAGTTGAAGGTCAACTTGATTTAGTTTACCAGCCGTTCGAAAAATTGGTCGATCCAAATACACTCGTCACAAAGGTTCGATACATTGAACCCGGTAGCGATTTTCACACACTGGCTAGATTTCTTGAGACCCAAGTTAATACTGAAAACGAATAAGGGTCGTCCCATTAACTGCCGAAACCCGCGTGATTAGATCTTTAAACCGTTAGCATCCGATTACGGGCAGTAATCGGCCATCGTTCGCAGACTTCTCCACCGCGAACAACGACCGCGTTATCATATAAAGCACTGGTTGGGCAGACATGCCATGGAAATGCGAGCTGGTAGTCACCGGGGCTTAAATCACTCGATTGTTCAGTCTCTAAAACCAGGTGCTCTTCGTTTTGCAATACTTCCCTGGCATCGGGAAGCTCAGGGAAGCGACACCGGTTGCCCGCCGGTGGATCTGATGCGATTGCCTTGGACCCTAAGTCAAGTGTCACTCGACGATCTGTAGGCCGACTGATCACCCGTGTCAGAACTGCTGCTGCTGGGTTAAACCGAAGGTCAGGATAAAGGGAACTGTAACCTGCGTCGTGCAAGACCACTGTACCCGGACTCAGTTCGAAGCTGGGTTCCTGATACTTGGCATGGATCGGGAATGAACCGGTACCGCCTACAATGATTCGTGGAACGTCAAATCCGTTCAACAGTAATCGATCCCTGAGCTGCAGCAGTTTTTCAATGCCAGTTTCGACTGCAGTCGTACGGGCAAATAGATCCGTCTGACGATGTTGACCATCATACCAATGTAAACCACTGGGTCGAATTCCACGCAGAGAGACAATCATTTCGTACAGTTCCATGGCATTCTCATCTGGACTGATACCGGTTCTTTGCAATCCCGTATCCAAATCCATTACCACACCGATCTCTACTTCAGCTTGTTCCGCCAATTCGGATAATTGAACCAAGGGTTCCGGGTGATCCGCAGTAATCGAAAGATCAACGTTCGGAAAATTCCTCACCAAGGCAACGATCCGTTTGAGATTCGGCCCCACCATGTTATAAGCCAAAAAAATGTCGGTCCCCCCCGACTCACACAACATTTCAGCCTCAGCAATGGTCGCACATTTATGTCGAGCAATCCCCAAATCGATCAGTTTCTTGGCAATCATAGCCGTTTTGTGCGTCTTGCAATGCGGGCGAAGCCGTGAAACTCCCCCAGCAATCCGGATCATCTCCTGGATGTTTTGATCAATAAGGTCTTCAAAGAAAATAAGCGATGGAGAGGGAATCGATTCAATCGATTTGATTTGGTATCGGGTGTTCATGGAGTTTACCAATGGGCAAGCTGAGCTGGCAATTGATTGAATGGTTGGGACGTTGACCATTGCCCTTGAAACCAGAGACTAAACCAAGAACCGGGGCAAATCCATCCCACCACTCAAGTTTTGCAGAGATGGCCGACCATCACCGTTCAATCGTGAATGATCCTTAGACCTAACCCGCTTCCGCAATCTCACCGGTTTGTTCAAGCAGCTGTTCTTTCCCCACTCGATTGCAGAAATCCCCAAAAGTTTCTTCTGGTTGCCGATTGGTTTTGAACAGTGACATCACTTTAATGATCTCCGGAACCACTTCA
>JAZABE010000587.1:0-1877 GCA_036137535.1 Planctomycetota bacterium
TTCAAAAGGGAAAACAGGCAAGCGACCCCCACAAGATAGTCGCTCAACATTTCGATCATCCTTCTTTGACATTCTTCAACGAGCGCGCTAATGGTGACCTGTCCAATGCAGAAATCACTCGTTGGTATCACATGGATGAACCGGACGCGCCGAGTTCCAGTGCCTTGAGGCAAGGCACGTCCGTCTTAGCCCGTCTGGACAATGCCGATCCCTTTCTCATGGAATGCTCCTACGGGAAAGGAGTAACACTCCAAATGGCGACGACTTGCGATGCCGACTGGACCGACCTACCCATGAGGCCTGTTTTTTTACCATTAATGCAACAGCTGGTTACTACGACTGCATCGCGTCTTGTCTCGCCCCGGAACCTGACCACGGGAGAACCTGCAGTCGCTACTCTGAAAGGGATTGAACAACCTCAGACCATTACAGTCAGAACACCCACCGATTCAGAAAGAGTCCTGCAAACTACGGCGATTGATGATGACCAGGTTGCTACCTATCGGTCCACCCTTCAGCCTGGAATCTACTCGTTTTCGGGTCCAACCGAGGTAATCCATTTTTCGGTCCACACCGATCGAAACGAGTCCAGCCTCGAACTCCTTGATCCAGCTGATTTCGAAACACTGGTGGTCGGCACAGGAGCAACAAAAGCCGAATCCTCAGCAGACTACCTCGCCAATGACCAACTCAGACGCAACGGAAGTGAAATCTGGAAATACGTTTTAGCAGGTTTTCTGGCATTTCTGTTCTTGGAGATTGTCTTGCAACAACGGTTTTCGAGGGCTCGGTCATGACCAGTTTAAGATTCGTTGGCGAACTTCCGCCCTGGATCGGATTTGCCCTAGCAATCCTAGTCGCAATCTTTGCATGGCGCTACTACAACCGGGAAAGCACAGCGATCCCCAGACACCTCAAGGTGGCTCTTCCACTGTTGCGATCCCTCGCATTCGTCTTGGGAATCCTCATATTGACCGGCCCCGTTCTTCATCATCGGACGACCATAGGGGAGCTTGGCAAAGTCAAGATTTTCGTCGATGCATCGAACAGCATCACGCAATCAGACCAACACATGACGTTGACCCGAAAATTGATGATTGCCAAACAGCACGGCTGGATTTCCAGTGAAATACCGACCGACCCCAGTGCTCAGGGTTTAAAAACGATTACAAAGGCGCGCACCCAACTCACGCAAAAGCTGGAAGTGATGAATTCCGAAGTCATGGATCCCACACAAATCACTACAAGCCTCAGGGAATTCATTGCAGTCGTCGAAGCCGAGATTAAGCAATTTCCAGACGACGAAAAAAAACGACTCTCAACTGAAATTGTTGAAACGTTGAGAAGCACTATCGCTCAGCCAATCGAAAAGGAGACCATCCAACGCGTCTTAGCGAGCATTCGAAATACCTTGGCGGTGCTTGAAAACCTCGAGTCCAAGGCAATTCAACGCATTGAGTCCAACCTCCGCGTCGCCATTGGAAAAGGGAACGAATCCGTTGCCGCCGCAATTGATTTATTTGACGATTCCCCCCGATGGAGGCGAATTGAACTCGCCCTTGCTGACGGGGATCTCAATCTCTTGGAAAGACTGCGAGAACGTCATGAAGTCGAACTTTCCTTCGTGCACCCGCAGGATACCGAATTCAACCTAGAATCCAATCAGAGTTTCAGTTTCAAAACTTTCCTAGACCGAAACAGCTTTACACCGGCTACCAATTTAAGCCGAGTGACCCCCGAAAACCTCGACGAATTGGAGACCTCCGTCGACAGTGAAGAATCTAAAACGGCGATTGTTCTAATCACCGACGGACAACACAACGCCGGTCCTTCGCCGATACAAACGGCCCGACGTTTAGGCGCTCAAGGCAACGTTT
>JAZABE010000588.1:0-6214 GCA_036137535.1 Planctomycetota bacterium
TCCTGTAGAGTTTTATTGTTTCTTTCAGCATTTCGAATCTCACGTTCCAAAGCTCCTTTCAGTTCATCCAGTTTTGAATAGAGTGAACCGGCAAAAATCACGTTTCCGTTCGATTTCATATTTAATAGAACGCGATGTCCCGGTTGTTCTTCGGGCGGTTTGGCCAGCGTACTATCGGGAAGCATGATGGATTCGCTTCGCTCAACCTGGCTAAAGTTGATCAGTACCATGAAAAAAGCGATCAACTGAAACGTCATGTCGATCATGGGTGTCAGATCGACCTCTTCAACATTTTTAGTCCGTTTACGGTTGATTTTCATCTTGTGACTCCTGAATTGGATAGTTCCATTGGATCAAAACACATGCAGGAGAATTATTTTTTTTCGTCAGTATCCTGGAAACGGCTCATCAATCCTTCGCTAAGGACACCGACTTCCAAAACAAGTCGATCTACCCGGTTCCGCAGGATGTTGAAAATCGCGATGGCCGGAATTGCAATCGCCAAGCCAATCAGTGTGGTCAAAAGGGCTTTTGAAATGTCGTTTGCCAATACTGGTGCATCGGGTGTGGTGCCTGCCGTGGCGATGGTATAGAACGCGCCAATCATTCCGTGAACGGTCCCAAACAGGCCGATCATGGGGCTGATGGTTCCAATCAAGGCGATGTAACTCAGGCGATGCTGCATCTTCATGGTTTCTTCTTCGCCGACTTCTTGCATTGCCTCAATCGCCGGAGCATAGCCGGATGAAAGTTTTGCCAGTCCTGCGGACAAAACGTTTCCGAGCATCGATTCGTCAGCCTTAGCCATGTCATAGGCTTCTTGGTATTGTTTTTCGTTCAAACAACCTTCGAAACTTTCAACCAGTCCGACAGGACACACGCTGTCTCTACGAGCCGTGATCACATTCATGACAAACAGAGCAACGAAAATGAATGAGAGCAACAGGAATACGGTAATGTAGAGAGTTCCCAAGGCATTGAATAACCACTCAAAAACCGTCTGGTTTTCAACACCACCACCTCCCGTTTCGCCTGCGGCACCTCCGTTGTCTTCTGCCGCGGCCTCATTGCCACCGCCTTCTCCGCCTGGTTCTTGAGAAAAGGCCACAGAAGAAAGGTCACTGGTTGCTGATGTTAGCATTCCGATTGAAATCACTGACAATAGGAACAAAAGCAAGATTCTAGTTCCGAAAAACGGCTTCGTTAGTTGCCTCATTAATATCTCCATAGCGTTTCTTGATCAAAAGCGATGAGCACTTTGTGATGAATTGATTAATATACCCTAATTCGATTTTCAATAATTGGTCTTTAAGTTTTTTTGAGTTCACAAACGGTCTGCTTGAGCTTTACTCCCCCAAAAAGTGTTGCGGTATTTGTTTGTTAATAATTTGCGAGCTTCGAGAGATTGGGCCGGTTTTTGGTCTTCTTGCCACAATTTCACCAATTGAAAAAGGGCTTCTGCGTGAACCTCTGCTTCTCTTTGATACAACACGTCGGTATGAAGAAAAGATAGCAGAGCCTCTTTCTTCTGGCCGTTTTTGGCATAGCAATGCCCCAGTGCATTGTAAGCGTTGCCGAACAATTTCATATCGCTAGGGTCTTCTTTTTTGATGATATCGAGGATCGCCTCAATGCCAGACTTGGCGTCTCCGGATTCGGCATTACAACGAGCTGTCCCAATATTTGAAAGGATCTTCATCTTGACTGAACCCGGGTCATTGGATTGGTTTTTTTGCACTGCTGAAAATATCGTTTTGGCGTCGTTGAATTTTCCCAACAAAACATAGACGTTGGCTGATTTAAATTTACCAAGCAATTTAATTTCGTCAGAAGAACTTTTTAACAAGACCTGGTACTGTGCAATTGCTCCTTCGAGATTGTTTGAGGCAACTTCGATATCTCCAAAGGTTTCGATCGCCTGGAAGTACTGGTACCACTTGTTGTTACTGGCTTCATTAACAAATGTTGCAAGTGCTTTGCGGCTGCCAGTGATCGTTTTTCCACCCTCACCTCTCAAGGCGAGTTGGGCGCTGGCGATGGCAATCAGGTAGTTCTTTTCAATCTCCTGCAACGTATTGGCGGTTTTGACGGCTGAGAGGACCTCTTCAACTCGGTTGTATTGACCTTCGGCCAAACTTTTGCGAGCTGTTCGAAGTTGAGTGGGTTCTCCATCGAAGGTAATTCGTTTGACGTTGTGGGCAGGGATTGTTTGAACTGTTCCGTTGGTCTCTGTGAGAGTGATTGAATTTGCATTCATCTGGGTGATTTTCCCGCGGTAACCGCGACCCGATTTGGTGTCTATGGTTTCCGCAATAATGTCATTTCCCAAAAGTGTAATTAACGAAAACGCTAACAAGCAAGATTTGTAGATTAACTGGTTCACGATGATTCCTCGTATGTTGTTTCAATACGTTTTGTGAAAGGGAATGTCCTTAAAATTAACGAGCGGCTTCGATGTCTTTGATCAATTGAGCAAACTGAGCTTTCATGGTTGGACTGCCGAGGTCAGGGTATTTCTTTTTGGCAACGTCGATATCTTTGATCGCAAGATCCATTAAGCGGCTATTCGGTTTGATCTTATGGTAGATTAGCCGGGACTTGGCCAAGTTATATCGAGCCACCAAGAATTGCTTCTTAAACTGAGGAAGGTTGGCAATCGCCGTCGAGAGGCGTCCCCAACCCCAAATTACGTTTTTGGTTTTCTGGGTTTTGGGATCAGTAACTTTTCCTCCCCCCATAATGGCTTGCCGGATATTTTCAGTGTTGTCGGTCGTTTCACCCCAGTTTTGCAGCGTCAGAGCCGCATCCACCTGAACGTCGAGCGTAGTGGGTTTCACCGAAAGGGATTGGACAAATTTCGGAAAAGCTTGCTCGTAATCTCCCTGGCCGGCCAATGCTTTTCCATGACTTCTTAGGACGGCCAAGCGGTTGTCGGCAGAGACCTCAATTTTTTTGGCGTCGATTTGTGCCAAAACGTTGGTAGCGGCTTGGTACATGCTTGTTGCTTCCGTTGTTTCTCCTTGTTCAGTAAAAGAGTGTGCAACTTTGATCAAAGTGCTCGCTGCCCACATAATGACCTGGAAATCTGTCGAATTATTCCCGGCTCCTTCCAGGAAATTGCTAAGTCCCGATGAGAATTTTTTCTTGGCATCTACAGATTTCAATGAATCCATTTTCGATTTAATGTCATTTGCGAAAGCATAGTAAAGTGACACGAGGAGCTTGTCCCCATTTTCCATTTGTGATGTGACGCCTTTCAACTGGTTCATAATGCCAGTTGCTTTTCCCATGATCGTGGCAATGGTTCCACTATCAGAATCTGTCGCGATGGAATGGACATAGCCTTTCAATGCAGTGCGGAAGATATCCATTCGAAAACGAAGATCCTCAACCCAAAGGTCTTTCGTTTGGACAAGCATCAACAACCCGAATTCTGGGTGTTCCATTAATTCGAGTGTTTTTGCCCCTTGTTTCTTTTCCGCGTAGATCTTTGCTAAGGAAAGAACCGATTTGGCTTTTGGACGGTTAATGTTTTTTGCCGTGACCGAGGGTAATCCGTTAGCCAGTAACACTTCTGCTTTAGCCCGAATTTCTTTTAGTTTTGTTGCCTGAACAGGCAATGTGTTTGAATCAGCTGCTTCTTTTTTGAGTTTGAGATAGTTGACCCAAAGCGCTTGACCCGTATTTAGTTCAATAGAGGATCGATGGGTCGATTCGGCTGGAATCTTTTCCAGCAATTCGACTGCCCGGTCTAATTGGCCGGACTCGATTGCGATTGCAATTAACATTCGAAATGCTTCAGCGGATTCTGCGGCATTTGGCCATGCCGCGGTAATCTTAGAACAGATTGCATCGACCTTTTTTTCCTCGAAACTCTTGCTGGACGGGTCGGCGGAACGATAAACGTCCCAGTAGGAATACATGGCAATTGCCGCGCTTTCACGAGAACCATTGACGCTGGGGAAACGGTCTAACAAAAACTCGCCGATCAGTGCAGCGCGGAAATGTTCTCCCATGGTGTAGTAGCAAAAGCACATTTGATAGCGAATTAAATTGATGTCTTCGACAGGAGTGGTATCGCTGGAAAACGAGATCGCCATTTGCAGATATTCAATAGCCTTTTTGGGTGTGTCCAAGAGAGACTGTTGGGCTGCTTCGAGCTGTGCAATGAGTTCTTGTTTGTTTTCGGGTTGATCGGCAATTTGTTTTTCCAGTGTTTGAACCGTTTTTTTGACGATTTCGAGTTCGGATAAAACCGCCGATGCCCGATCGCGAGCTTCAACAAAGTCCTTGGGAGGTACTGTGGTTTGGGGGTCTACCTTGGCAAGTGCCCCCCATTCAACCAGCAGTTTTTGGGCTTCCCGCTTGATTTCACTATTGGATGAAGCCACAAAACGGGTTGCCGTGTTGGATTGCTGCAGTCTTTTTGCGGCCAGGAGTTTTTCGGCTTGAGTTCTGTTTGGTTTGGCCAAAAGGTATTGATGGTGTTTCCGGTAAGCTTTTGCCAAATCTAAACGCACCCGAAGCCACTTGGAAGAACGTGATTCCTGTGGGGAGAGCGTTTCCAGAATAGGATCGGTGACTTTGACCGCCTCGATGAAGCCATTGTCAACCGCTTTTGCATCTAGCCAAATCGGAAAGGCCATTTCCAATGTCATCCGTTTCAGTTCTCGAAACTCCGGGGAATCCGGTTGTTCAAAGATCTCACGGAAAACCGCTAATGCTTCCTTGGGTTTTCCAAGTTTCTTAAGGCACCGTCCACGATAGATCCAAGCCAATTGGCCGGCTGTGCGGGAGCGGTAGTCCTTGTTGACATCGGCGAACTCTTTTTCGGCGGCTTCAAGGGAAGTTCGACGGGCATTGCTGTTTGCAGCATAAGTATCAGAGAGTTCTTCCTGGATGCTCGGTAGCATCAGGCGGGCTCGCAGGAATTCGTTTTCAAATTCAACTCGCCGTTGTTTGAGAATTGTTTCCACAGGTTTTGCAGGAATTTTTTTCAGTTGTTCAGTCAATTCGACACGAGTTGTGGAGACGATCTTGGCAGCTTCCACAAAATCTTTCCGGGCAGATTCGACCAAATCTGTATTTTTGCCAGCATCCTCTTTGATCTTTTGACGGGCTGTGATGATTAGCAAGTTGGCCATTTCATTTTTGGCCGCGGGAACGTAGGGGTGAAACTCGTTTTCATCGATAAAAGCTTGCAGGAGACTCCTGCCATTGATCATCACTGAATCACGCTGTTTCTTGTTCTTGATGAACTTTGCACTGGAAATCAGCAATGTTCCTTTTTCATAACTCAGCGATTTTTTGATGGCTTCTGAAACCAGATCTGTGGTTTCGAGATAAGTCAGGTAGTCAAATGCAATCTGATAATAGTTAGCATCTCTTCGCTCGTTGCCAAGTTCCTTGAGTTTACCCAGAAACTTGGTGTACTCTTCGTCACTGTGAGCACGATGAGAACTGACGACGGTCAACCCTGTAAAGACTGTCAGTAAAAGACAAGCTTGGATCAGTAAATTTTGAGTGCGTGATGGTTTCTTTTCACACAGAGCACAACTAAGTTTCATTCCTCGTAGTCCTCCCTCTCGCCAAATTAATGAAATATGGGGTGCATGACGTTAATAGGCTCAAAACGACCTGTTTTTCACGGTCAGTTCATTTGCCATTCAGTCCTCGAGTCATTCTACTGATAACTCTACCAACTCTGTCAATTTCCAGTTAAGTCTATTGGTTACTGATGATTGTCGATTTTATGAATCGCTACGTATATTTCAGTTTACCAGTTATTCCATTTATTGATAAGAATTGGCTATGGTAAAAAGAAGACTCGTTTTTGTTTTTAAAGAGCCGGTCGAATTCGAAATCGAGAAGAAGGGACGGAACCGCTTTGGCAATTCTAGACCAATTTGGTGAAGTTGCGAACCATCCGAAACGAAGAAATGAAACCAAATAAACGTATTGATTTGGAGAACAGTCAAAAACAGCTCAAAAGGCTTGGTGATTTCTCAACGCGCGCGGTCAAAATCCGTCTTTTTGGACTTGTGTGTGGGGTGATGCTGGTCTTGGTTTTGATGTTCGAGGCTCGGAAACCCCAGAATTGGGACTGGATGGGTTTCGAGAGAACCGAACCCACTATCGATACGCGGTATTTGAGGAATCTATATGGATCAGGTGATCAAGGTGAATTTAAGCAATTTAGGCCGATAAACGAAGT
>JAZABE010000589.1:0-3856 GCA_036137535.1 Planctomycetota bacterium
ATGTATTGATCGATAATTTGTTCAAATTCTTTTCCGGTCTCAGTTAATTTGACCTGTGCGTTGATCCGTTGGTGGTAATCCTCAGAAGCGAGTTGGGATAGCAAGTTGCGGATTTTGGCCACGCGAGCAGTAGACGGTTCCTTGACAAGAATGATCTGCTTGACTTGGCCAAGCGAAATCGTTTGTTCGGTTACCTTTCCATCTTTGGCGATGTTTTTCCAAACGAGATCGGTTTTCGGAACAATGGCTTCCAGGGAAGACCCGTCCCGGAAATCGATTCGGCGAATCCTGGGATCGGCCTGCAGGCTGTAGGCAGCGGAAGTCCCAATCAAAAAAAACAAAATTGAATAGATGGTGGCGCGGTAATGGAATTCCACTGGAATTTCCTATTGGTGATTTTTGGGTGGCAGGTCAAGTCGGTGTTGGTTGTGGGTGAATCGTTATTTTAGTCGGTTAAATGATCCCGTGAAAAGTTGCGGGGTTGCAGTAAGCTAAACGGCTAATCTCTATTTTGCAAGAATTTGGGAGATTGTCTTGACCATGTGAGGGAATTTAAGCTGTTACTTTCCGCCTTTTTTGCCAAAATGGGGAAGGGTTTGGCCAAATGGGGAGAGGGTCCTGATACAACCTGCTTCAAACCAGGTTTTTCCACTCGTTGAACCGGTTTTATCACGCTCGAAAAACTTCTGGAAAAATGTTGCTGAGAAATGTTGTTTTTGTCGCTATCGTGCTCGTTGGCACGCTTTACCTGGTGCTGGAGGTGCTTCCCGGTTCACGCAGTTTTCCGAAAGCAGTGAAATCTCGGAATTTGCAGGATTTGCGCGATGTCGCTTCAAGCGTTGACCGGGAGTTTGAATCCAAATGGATTGAAAAAAAATTGAAATCTGCTGGCTCGTCAGCCGACCTGATCGTTGCCAGGCGGTTGGCATTGGGATTAACCGGGACCGTTCCTTCGCTTGAGGAAATTCGAAAATTTGAAGCAGTTGATTCTGCAGGCCGGATTGACTGGTGGACCCGTTATCTTCTTAATGACCGCCGGTACTCAGATTACGTTGCCGAACGACTTGCTCGAGTTTTTGTGGGCACCGAAAATGGGCCATTTGTTGTGTTTCGGCGTCGTCGTTTTGTCATGTGGCTAAGCGAACAACTTGCCCAAAACCGACCCTACGATGAACTGGTCAAAGACTTGATTGAGCAAAGTGGTCTGTGGACTGATACACCCAGCGTCAATTTTTACACGGTGACGATTGACAGCAATAACGGGCAGCCGGATCCTATTCGGTTGGCTGCCCGAACCACGCGTGCTTTTTTGGGGCTCCGAATTGACTGCCTTCAATGCCATGATGATGCATTGGGAACGATGGAATTGGGAACTGAGTTGAATCCGCGGTCAGGAACGCAGGAAGATTTTCATCAGTTGGCTGCTGCGTTTGTTTCCGTTCGTCAAACGGCTGCCGGCTTGCAGGATACCACTCGCAGCCAAAATTATGAATTGACATTTGCCCAGGAAGATTCGCCAAGGGTGGTCCCATTCAAGGTGCCTTTTCAACCAGAGCTTCTTCCGAGTCAGGGGACCAACCGAAAAAAATTGGCGGCTTGGTTAACCCATACAGACAACCAGGTCTTTGCACGGGCCGCTGTAAACCGCGTCTGGGCTATGATGACGGGAAAGCCGCTCCATGATCCGGTTGACGATATTCCTTTGTATGGGGAACGCCCGCCCGGAATGGATTTATTAGCTGAAGATTTCGTTGAAAATGGTTTTGACTTGCAGAGATTAATACGTATTATTGCGCAAACCGAGGTTTATCGGAAATCATCAAACGCGGACTTCTTGATCAACGATCAACATCAATCGAGTTGGGCAGTGTTTCCACAAACTCCTTTACGTTCGGAACAGGTGGTGGGTGCGGTTGTCCAGGCAACGTCATTGACGACGATTAACGATGATTCCAATGTGTTTCAGAAATTAGCGACTTTCAACGACATTAACGATTTTATTGTCCGGTATGGAGATGCTGGCGAAAGTGAATTTCGCCAACGTCATGGGACGATTCAACAAAAGAACATCATGATGAATGGTAAAGTCGTTGCTGAACGCACAAAGGCAAATGGCCTGTTCATCAATGCAGCAGCACAAATTTCACAGTTTTCAGAGACCAACGAGAAACTGATTGAGTCCATTTTTCTTGTCGTTCTGACACGACGACCCACCGAAATTGAATTGGGCTACCTGAACGGACTACTTGAAAAAACTAAAAACCAGCGACAGAAGACCAAGGTTACGGAAGACCTTTATTGGAGCTTGTTCAACAAGCTGGAGTTTCAGCGAAATCATTAGAAAACGACAAGCTGACTTGGTTTTGATTGTTGTCCTGTCCAAATGGAAAACCAACCTATGAATAACTTGGCTCGAGAAGTGCTGACTTGTGGGAGTTCTGCTCATTGGAACCGTCGGAGCTGGTTAAACGCGGTGGGGTCGAGCGGGTTGTGGGGATTGACTTCCCTCGCGGGTTCACTTGCTCAAGCGTCCGAAGCGAAACGGTCTGGATCCCGGGCGAAATCCGTTATTCTTTTGTGGTTGAAAGGGGCGCCCAGCCAGTTGGAAACGTTTGATCCACATCCGGGTACCGAGATTGCCGCCGGTTCGCAAGCGCGGGGAACCAGTGTCAAGGAGATTCAACTTGGAAAGGGGCTGGAACAAGTTTCCGAGACAATGCAAGACATTTCCATTGTCCGCTCGGTTACCAGTAAGGAGGGAGATCATGAACGTGCCGTTTACAATGTTAAAACTGGCTTTCGTCCGGATCCGACGATTGTGCACCCAGCGATTGGTAGCGTGATTTGCCACCAGTTGAATTCGATCGATGAGGGAAAGATCGATATCCCTCGGCACGTTTCTATTTTCCCGGGGAATTCACCTGGACGAGGAGGGTATCTGGGTGATCAGTTTGATGCTTTCAAGATGTTTGATCCGAAAAATCCTTTACCAGATTTGCGCAAACAGGTCCCGGATCAACGGTTTTCCGATCGTCTAAAGATGTTGGATTTCCTTGAAAAAAATGATCCGTTTCGTCGGAAGGGGCAGGCAGATGTCAGGTATGGAGATCCCAATACGCAGGCAGCTCTCAAGATGATGTCCTCAGAGCAGTTAAAGGCATTTGATCTTTCGGGGGTCCCTACAAGTCTGCAACAGGAATTTGGGGAGACGCCTTTTGGACGAGGTTGCCTGGTTGCGATGCGTTTGATACAAGTCGGGGTTAGGTGTGTCGAGGTCACGTTACCGGGCTGGGATACTCACGTGAACAACCATGAATTGCAAGCTGGACGAATTGAAATCCTTGACCCGGCTTTTTCGGCATTGGTTCGAAACCTGAAAAAACGTGACTTGTTGAACCAAACCGTTGTGTTTTGCGGTGGAGAATTTGGTCGAACCCCGATGATGAATGCGGCCGAGGGAAGAGACCATTGGCCACATGGTTTCAGTATTGCGTTGGCTGGCGGAGGGATTCAGGGTGGCCGAGTTGTCGGCGAAACGTCACCTCACCCCAAACTTGATCCCGGGAATCGCGAACAGGATATCAAGCACAAGGTGACTGTCGAGGACATTCATGCGACAATCCTCAGTAGTCTGGGGATCGATTTTACTCAAGAGCTGGAAACTCCTGTGGGACGCCCGTTGGTGATGAGTCAAGGAAAAGTCATCAAACCCTTGATTCTTTGAATTGGAATGGCTGAGAAGACTAGGGCTGGAGACAAGCGACACCGGGGCCTGATCCAATGGTCTCTAACTTCGGTGTGAAGGGACTCTGGCGTCATGAGCGAGAGCATGCTCTCTAACTGTTGAATTTCAACG
>JAZABE010000590.1:0-3829 GCA_036137535.1 Planctomycetota bacterium
TTGGATTGCATCTGTTTCAAGCCGAGAGCAATTTTCTCCTTCTCACGATCGATATTGAGAATCATCACATCGATCTCTTGGTCCATCGAGACCATTTGCGATGGATGATTAATCCGGGCATGCGACATATCCGTAATGTGTAGAAGACCATCAATTCCGCCAAGGTCCACAAAGGCACCGAAGTCAGCGATGTTCTTGACAATCCCTTTCCGCACATCCCCTTCGGTAAGTTCTCGCAAGAGAATTTCGCGAATGTATTTCCGCTCACTCTCGATAAGGGCACGACGACTCACAACGATGTTTCTTCGTTCGGTATCAATCTTTAAGACTTCGCATTGAACAAAGCGGCCAATGTAGTCACCGATGTCACCCGGTCGACGAATATCAACTTGGCTCGCTGGCAAGAAGACGGGAACTCCAATTTCAACCAGCAATCCGCCTTTGATTTTTTTGGTGACTTGGCCAAGGACGACATCGCCTTCCTGGACCTTTTCAATCACTTTTTCCCAGTGAAGAATGTGATCGGCTTTTGTTTTGCTAATCGAAATCAGGCCAAACGGATCATCCGTATCGCCGAATTCATCCTCGATATCTTCGACATAAACATGAATCTCCTGCCCAACTTCTGGGACCGGATCAGTGAGTTCATTCCACTCGCCGCGGGCAACACTTCCCTCACTCTTGAATCCAACGTCGATAAGAACCTTCTCGGGATCGACTCTAAGAATTTTCCCCAAAACAATTTTGTTGAGGTCAATTGCGCTGTTCTGTTCAAAAACTTCATTTTCGACAAACTGTTTTTCAAAGTCTTCATCAGTTTCGCCGAACAGCGTTGACATCTGTTGATCAATGTCGTCGTCTTCAATGCTTGAAATCAGGTTCCTGTTTACCATCGGTTTGTGTTCCTCGGTGTCCTCCCCGGCGATTCTCGGTATCAGTCCGAGCGTCAATCCTGGTAAGGGCACGAATTTGCGGTTGCTCGACGCACATTGAAGCGCGTGCAAGTCAGTGGGATTGAAATACGTAATCCGTCGAAGTTACACGATAATCTCCACAACAACAACGGCTAATGCCAGCCGTACCCGCTAAATCAAGAGAATACCCAAACAGAGCTGTCGATTTCCCTTTAAATTCAGTCTATTCACGGAAAGCGGCCGGAATCGGCGAAAATTCGTCCGTGGCCAACCCGGCCTTTTTTCGGACGGCGGGATTCCCGCCAAAACCGCCACTGAGCTTGTAATCAAACACCGTGTGCTCACTTGGTGGAATCGCCAGGCCTTCGAAATTCTCCCAGGTGACATCAGCGGTGTCTCCCACGACACCTGCGACATTCAGCCAGTCTCCCATCGAATCAAAATTCAATGATTCAGGATCGTTCCCGGCATCTAAATACCGGATACTCCAAAGCGGATTTTTCAAGGGGAAAAAGCTGTCATCACATTTCAAAACCAAGGCCTTGCTCTTGGAAAAACCAATCGGTGAATTTTCGTGCCGAACAAAGCTCATTTTGCTTCCAAAATTAAATATGGAACGAGTCGCATCAATCCGAATCGGCAATGAGTTTGATGACGGTCCGGCATCCAACCGGACAAATCCTTGACTCGAAATTGACGTAAAATTGACCAGGTAAATTTCTATTTCGCTCTTGGAAGGATCGGTTGAACTATTGGCAGGTCCAAATTCAAAAACCCGGCGATCTGAAACCAGCAAACCATTATTAAATTGAATGGTAATAGGAAAGGTCTCCTCCATGTGTATAAAACCAGCTTCACCCCGAACACAACAGTTTCGAAACGTTACCACTGGCTTCTTCATCAGCGGTTCCCTTGGGCTGATGTCAAACATGGCCATTCCCTTCTTCGGAGGCGTGATGGAAAAAAAACGGGCCTCCTCAATGATCTCCTGTCCATCATCATCAAAGTTATCAATCGTGAGTGAACAATCCGAAAAGGTTGAAGAGTTCACGCCTTCCAATTCGAACAGGGTCTGAGGAGCAACCAATCCTGCATCACTAACTCCCCTCCCGGTTTCCAACCGAAAGTGTACTTTGTGAAAATCCACGTTGCCCCCCCGAATTTTGAAAAGGCTTGATAGACCTGGGGCTTCCGGTCGAAAAACAATAATGCTTTCGCTATTACCGGCAGACGTCACCTTCAAAGATTGATTCACCTTCACGGAAATCGGCTTGGTCAACAAAATAGAATCCTTAAACAGGCGGATTTCGTTCAAACGCGGGTCGTTGTTAACGGCTTCAAAAGCAGCTTCAAGATCATCGACCTCCAACCCACCTTTCACTGTTGACGGTGAACCACCAACCGAAACAAAGAGGGGATCCGCCATCTCCTCGCCAGCAACAACACTCGGGGAAGGGCCGTTTTTTTGATCTGGCAATTCCTTGCCTTCGGTCGAGGGCTTCTTTCTGTTTTCCGTTTCGGGCAATGGAATTACTGTTTCTTCTGGGCCCGCAACGGATTTCGCAGGCAAGTTAAGATCCCGGCCTGGCGTCTCCTCATCGCTTGCGGAATCCTCTCCCTTGGATCCTGCTCCCAACTTACCCACTGTGGCAAAATTCGCGTTAGTGGATCTTGTGATTTGCTTCTCCGCGTTTCGATCCGAAAAATCCAGGTAGACGACGAATCCAATCAATAAAAAAGTAGGGACCAACACCGGGATCAACTGCATCACCCAACTCGGTTTTTGAATGATTTTTTTGACCACGACGTTATCGTCATATCCCAAAAGGGGGATATTATTTTTACTGGAAAACTCCTGGATATCCGCAATCAATTCTGCGGGTCGTTGGTAACGGTCATTGGGATCAATCGCCAGAAGCTTAGAAGTAATTGCATTAAACCCTGGAGGTAAATCGCTCCGGTAGTCAGAAGGATTGGGGCGTTTCTCACTGCTGTGCTGAATGATTTTTTCAATCGGCGTTCCCTGGGGATAGGGCGGTTGCCCCGTAAACATGAAAAACAGAGTACACCCCAATGAATACAAATCAGAGCGTACATCCGCAGAGTGCGAATCTCGCGCTTGTTCCGGTGAAAGGTAATCGTAGGTTCCCAAGGTTACACCGGTTGCCGTCAGGCTTTGATCACTCTCTTTAGATTTCGGGGATCGTGCTAATCCCAAGTCAATAAGCTTTAGCTTTCCTCCGTCGGTCACCACAACATTGGCCGGTTTGACATCTCGATGAACAACACCCCGTTGATAAGCATGTTGAATTGCCAACGCCAACTGAAACGTGTAACGCAACCCAAGCTCCAGAGGAAGCGGCCCGATCCGCCGTACCAGTTGGGCCAGGTTATCACCCTCGACAAACTCAAAAATAATGTAGTCACAGGCTTCATCCGACCCGACTTGAAAAACCCGGGAAATATTGGGGTGGTCCAGCCGGGCTGCACTTTTGGCTTCTCCCTGAAACCGTTGAACCGTATCGGTCGTGGTTCCACTTCGAGGCAGAAGCTTAATGGCGACTGACCGGGATAACAGCGAATCGAATGCCCGAAAAACCAAACCCATCCCACCACCGCCCAAGAACTGCTTTAATTCAAAGTGGCCAATTCGACGTCCCTCCAAGGAATTGACATTTTCCCTTTGTGATTCTGGGTTCGCGACCTGTGAAATCACCGTCAATTCGTCAGGCGAAATACCTGAAGCCGAATTGGGGGCAACACCAACCTGCCCTCGGGAATCAGAATTCGCTTCGGCAGGAGAAACGGCATTCGGTAGAACGACCGCGGCATCACTGGGTGAGCTTTCACTGTCGTCGGTTGATAAATTGGAAAGTGAATCAGTCATTTCCATCACTTTCGCAAGCCAAACCCAC
>JAZABE010000591.1:0-3001 GCA_036137535.1 Planctomycetota bacterium
AATTTCTAAACGATCTCGCTTGTGGCCCGGATGGGACCGTCTATGTAGCGGACATGATCGACAGCAAAATCCATGCTTGGAAAAATGGAAAACTATCCGTTTTCGCCAAAGGCAAAGACCTCGAAAGTCCAAATGGCTTACTTGTTCTCAACAACAAGCTTTATGTTGCGGCCTGGGGATTGACCACCGACTTTAATACCAGTGTTCCCGGCCGGCTTTTTTCTCTTGACCTCGAAACCAAGAAAAAAACGTTGATTACAAAGAACCCCACCGGCAACCTGGATGGCCTCGAAGTCGATCGGAATGGGGATTTTTGGGTTACCGACTGGAAAGCAGGAAAACTCTTTCACATTAAGAAGAACGGTGAAACCAAAGTGATATACGAAGGGAAAAACGGAGAGGCCGATCATGCTTACTTGGCCGAAGCTGATATCATCATTATCCCTCAAATGCTGGAAAAGAAGCTGACAGCGTACCGAGTCATTCAGTAAGTCACCTCTCGGCCCGTTTAGGTCAACGGGGAAATGGTCTGGGCGGCATTGAGCTCGTTGATTAGAGCACTCGGCAAAGAAGAATCCAACCGCATTTCCCCAATATCAAATAACGAATGCATAACCGTTCCAAACAGGTGGGAAGGGTCGTACGGGGTGGTTGCGGGCTTGGTTGCGTGATCTGAACGACCAATGACTTGCCCCATCTTCAGGCCTCCACCGGAAAACAGAATGGGAGTCAGTTCTCCGTAATGATCACGGCCACCATTCTTGTTGATCCGGGGTGTTCGTCCCATTTCCCCGGTCACAATCAGAAGGATCTTGTCCTGCAATCCTCGATCATTGACATCTTGAATAAATGCGGCCACCGCGTGATCAACCTGCCGCGACATGGGCCAAATCCCTTTCATGCCTTTTGGACTGTTACCATTGGCATGCATATCCCAACCGCAGTCTGAGACAGTAACAAATCCGCACCCGGCCTCACACAACCTACGAGCGAGTAACATTTGTTGGCCTAGCAGGTTGGTCGTACGCCGCATGTCCCCGTAACGTTGCAGATCGCGATTGCGAAACAAATGGGCCGTGTCATAAAGCTTCCGTGTGGATTCAGATTCGGCGTCCAAATCAAAAGCCTTGCCAATCCCTTTGTAAATAATGTCCAGAGCTTGGTGCTGCAGTGCGTCACTTTGATTCTCTAACACCGATTGCTCTAGATTTCTTCGGCGTTGATCCAAACGTTTCAACAGGCTCTTTCGGTCCAAAAAATGTTCGCGGTCAACCTTAAGTTCCATGTTGCTTGCAGCGTCTCCCCCTCCACCTGGATCAAAAGCCTGATAGGTCTTACCAAATTCCCCTGGATCGGTGAGCGAAGGCAGTGCATTGGTTTCGAAGTTTCGACCTAGGTTTAAATTTTTCTGGATTGATTCCGGTTTGACCAAGATGTTATTGGGAATACCCGACCGGGGATTGTTGGTTCCAGCGACACGCCCGTAAATCGAACTCATGGAAGCTTTTAGAGAGTTGTTTCCGCTTGCAACTTTTTCATAGGTATGCCCTGAGTTTTGTGAACCGAATGACCGGACAATGGAAAACTGATCTGTCAGCTTGGCTAATTTTTCGAATGTCGAACCAAACGTTATTCCTGCAGAACGCGTTTGAATTTCCCCAGTTATGCTGCGAATTTCACTAGGGGATTCCATGCTGGGATCAAAAAACTCGATATGAGATGGACCTCCATGAAGAAACAACAAGACAACGGCCCGGTCTTTAACATAATGCTTCAACAGTTTTCCAGACCGACTCGCATCGAGTGTCTTTGCAGAAAGAAGTTGGGGGAGATTGGCTCCCAACAAAGACAGCGAACCAACACGCAGCCATTCTCTTCGGGAATAACCGTCACAATTTTTTTGTGGCCTTGAATCAAAAATAGAAAACATGTCCAGCTCTCGGTAACACCTGGCTCTCGAAAAAGGCCGCTCAATCGGAAAACTTAACTTCCTCCAGCAACCGACATTGTACTTTCTTTTATTTCGTCAAATCAAGTTGAACCCTGAAACCAAAGATGGGTAATCGCTCGAGCCGGTTGGTGTGTCCCTTCAAAAACTTGGGGAAACAGGCTGTTGGCAATCACTTCCCAGCCTCCTCTTGAAAATCCTGTGGGTTTCCAACGAGAAGACAACCGTCATTTCAAACTCGACGTGTTTTTTTCAAGGTCAAGCATTTCAATTTTTCCTAAAAACGCGAAAATGGCAGGCTAACAATGCTGCCAGAGCAGTTTCTGCGATGGCAAAACCATTCCAATTGCTCATTCCTTTTCTAACCATGTTTGACCTGAAAAAAATCCAAACGGCCCTGACTGAATTCAAGCTCGATGGCTGGCTATTATACGACTTCCGAGGCCAAAACGTTCTGGCCCATCGCGTCCTGCAGGTGCCAGAAGAAACGGTCGGCTCGCGAAGGTTCTGTTATTTTATTCCGGCAGCCGGACCGCCCAAAAAACTGGTTCACCGCATCGAAAGTGGGACACTAGATCACCTACCGGGTGAGAAAACCATTTATCTTCGCTGGCAAGAATTTGAACAAGGAATTGCGGCGATCACCGATGGCTCCTCCAAAATCGCGATGGAATACTCTCCACGCAATGGAAATCCATACATTTCAAAAGTCGATGGCGGAACGATTGAACTGGTCAAATCGTGTTCCAAAGAGGTGGTCTCATCAGGTGATCTAATTCAATTTTTTGAAGCCCGGCTGACCCCGGAACAATGGCAACTTCATTTGCAGGCTGACCAATTCACACAAAAAGCATTCGAGTTGTCCTGGGATTTGATTCGCGAACGGACCCATAATGGGGGTGAAATTTTAGAAACCGAAGTCCAAGCAGCGATTATGGACCACTTTCACGCACACAATTTGACGACTTACCACCCGCCCCTTGTTGGGGTTAATGAAAACTCCGGAGATCCCCATTATGAACCGGTTCAAGGACAGGATAAACCAATCAAATT
>JAZABE010000592.1:0-5392 GCA_036137535.1 Planctomycetota bacterium
TTCCAACTGGAAATCCAAAATTCGACGAACCCAAATTGAAAGCCCAGTTGGACAAAATGAAAAAGAATGGAAACCCTCGGCGTGAAAAGCAGCACGCCAATTTCCTCAAGCCTGATTACAAACCGGGGCAGCGCTGGTGGGATCAACCCCTCATCAAAGATTAACCCAACTGGTTCCACACCCACCAGTTCGCACCGACTGAACTTAGCCGTTAAAGAGAAATTCTCTTGCATTCAACAGCGCCCATAGCAGGTCTTCCAGCACTTGTTGTTTGTTTTCCGCTGAATTCACCTCCGCAACCAGGTTCTTCAGTTCGGTCTCGGTGGGCTTGCGGGTAAAACAACGGATATAAATATCCTCAACAATTTGCTCCGGCGTTTTCTTGGCGTCCAACATCTTTTTAATCACACCACCTGCAGCAATCTTGGACTGCAAGGTCTGCCCGTTTAACAGATGCAGCGCCTGGGAAAGGTTCGGTTCCATCTTCACTTCACAGGAACAGACAGTTTCACGCGAAGCCCTTCCAAACGCGGAAAGGAAATAAGTGCTGGTGTTTCCGTCAGCAATCTGAACCGCCCGGGCTCCCAATGGCAAACCGCGAAATTTGTTTTTGGTTTCCGTCACTTGACTAATGGTGTCCAGCAATACCTCTGATCGCAGACGACGAAGTGTCCCATGCGAAAAGTTTTTCGTGTCGGAAGCATTCGTTTCGTTGGTTTTGGTGCTTAACTGGTAGGTGCGCGAAACGCAAATATCCCGAACGAGCTTCTTGAAATCATAATTATACTCTGTCAATTTCTGGGAAAGCGCGTCGAGTAATTCAGGGTTTACCGCCGGGTTACTGACCCGCACATCATCAACGTCATTAATGATGCCAAGTCCAAAAAAGTGTGCCCACACGATATTCGAAAGGTTCCTGGCGAAAAACGGGTTTTCATCGGAAGCCAACCACTTGGCCACAATTTCACGTCGGTCCTTCCCCTTGGTTTCCGGTGCCTCTCCCCCAAGAAACTTGGGTGGCATTACCCGATTGCCCACTAGGTGTCGAACCTCACCAGAACCGGAATTGAACACGATCGTTTCCCGCGGATCTTCAGCCCTTTTTCGGCCAATCTGTGAAAAGAACGCGGCAAAGCTGTAATAGTCATCAGTTGTCCAGCGATCGAAAGGATGGTTGTGGCATTGGGCACACTGGATTCGCATCCCCATAAATACCTGGGCGACATTCTCCGCTACCTTGAGAGTGTTGGTTTCATTTTGAAAGTAATTCGTCGCAGCATTGGCAAACGTCCCCCCCTTGGAAGAGAGCAACTCAAAAACCAGTTGATCCATGGGCATGTTACTGGCAACTCGTTCCTGGACCCAGTTGTAATACAGCAACATGGATTTATAGGAAACCTGGTTTGACGACCGTATCGTCAACAACTCCGACCATTTCATGACCCACATTTCAACGAATTCTTTTCGGCCTAAGAGCTCGTCCACCTTCTTCTCTCTTTTCTTGGGATCCTGATCTGCCATGAACGTGTTGTATTCCTCAACACCAGGAAGTACACCGCAAATGTCCAGGCTCGCGCGTCGCAGGAACTCTTCGTCGGTGCAAAGCTCCGAAGGATTCATTCGCAGCTTAAGAAACTTGGCATTCATATGTTCGTCGACATAGTTATTGGCCGGTGGATTCTTCCATTCGAAGTTCAGGCCCTTGGGCAACGTGATAAAATGAGAACCAACCGTGTGGGTATCAAACCGAGCCATGACAAACGATTCGCCGCGTGCATGGGCCGTAATCACACCATCCTGGGAAACACTGGCTGAATTTTCGTTGTTCGATGAAAAATACGCCAGTGACGTTACATCCCGGTCGGTACCATCAGCGTATTTGGCACGCACCGTTAACCTCTGGGTTTTTTGCTCACCATCCAGCACGCCATTTTTTGGATACAACTCAACCGATACGACTTTGGCCACAGGCCCGGCGTCATTGACCGCGCCCTTATCAAGCCATTCCAAGAGCGTGTTGTAATACTCGGAACCGACCTCCATGCGTTTTCCGCCGGTATGAGGCACCTTTCCAACCGCTTTTTCCATCATTAACGACTCTTCAGGAAACGCGAGATTAATCCTGCGGCCAGCAATTTCACGGGTAATCCGGTGGTAATCACCATCCGGATCAAAACCAAAAAGGGAGAGGCGAAAGCCATCTTTACCGCGAGCCGCGCCGTGACAACTGCCAGTATTGCAGTTGGTTTTCATAAAGACCGGCATCACATCTGTTTTGAAGCTGATCGGTTTGGTGACCTTGGATTCCGCCACTTCGATCGGAATCGTGACATTTAAATTTGAATACGTCACCGTCAACGAACCTTTTCCGTCCGCAAGTGGGAAAAACACATTTTTGTCCTGTTTCACCACCTCGGGGCCGGACAGTTTCCAAGTGACCTGTTCCGTGACATCCTCGGTAATCCCGTTCTCGAAGAAAGCTTGCACGATCACTGACTGGCGATCACGGGTCGTCGTGAGGTGAATGTTTTCCGGGTAAACCTTGATTGACTTGGGAGCCAGATCGTTAGCGAGGGAAACATTGACAAAAAGTAAGCAAACCATCGAGCTGAGGATTTTTGCCTTCATGATGCTGACCTTAATGGGTTCAAAATTCCAGGAGGGGGTGGGTACTGTGGATTAAACACACAATCCGTTATTCATCTTTTTGAGCTTCGCGTGCCTCCTTGGCGGCAAGTCGAAGCTTTTCCAGACGAGACAATGGCTTGGCCTTTTTAGGTTTCGGCTCGGCCTTAACAACTACTTTTTTGGGTGCTGGCTTGGGAGGTGCGTTGGGAGGAGGAGGCAACGGCTTGTCGATCTGCAATTCAGTCGAACCAGCTCGGGCCACCACGGGTTCAGCTTCCTTGGTAATCGTAACCTGGCAAAAAACATTTTTATGCTTGCCGGCCGGGCTTGCTTTTTCGGTTTTAATCTTGAAGATCAGCTCCTTGGTGTCTTTATCAAATTCAAGAACATCGGTCGTCACCTTGCTGGGCAAACCGAAAATCTGTGCCTTAGCCTTGCCTTCAAATGCCGTATTGTGGTTCAACTTGCACAAGATTTGGGTTTCCTCCCCTTGCTCGCATGAGGTTCTCTGCATTTCAAAGTTGACAAACGGTTCGGCAATTTCCAACGTTGCCAATTGCGATGAAACCCAAGCCGACCCTCCCACGTTGGAAGATCCCAAAACATAAATCGGCCACGTCTTTACCTGGGCACTGCCACTGGCATTCAGCGGGTAATACCCTTCGTTCTTGTCAGCGGCAATCGTGACTGAACTGCGTGTTCCGATTCCGGGTGGTCGAAAGGGAAACTGAACATTGACGGCCCCTTTGAACCCTTCTTTTCGTTTCACGATCACCTTGAGATTCATGCTTCCGTTTTTCACCAAGGGTGCCTTGGGTTGTTGAAGTTCAATTTCAAACGGCAATGAATCCACGACGACAATCGGGAGCTTCTTGACCACACACGGGTAATACAACGTGTTATTCGGCTGTCCAAGAACAAAATCTGCGGTATTGGAGTAGCCGCCTGCAACCTTAACTTTGGGATCGGTGAGGCGGCCGGTAAAATCGACTAATTTCCCACCAATCGGTGCATCGGCCGCGGCTTCAAAAACCACTGGCATCAGTGTCATGTTGGCCGGCATTGTTTCACAATTCATTTTGACACCAGCCGGCAGCCCGTTTCCATCAAGCTTAATTTCGCCACCAAAATTAGCACGCGAGGCCGAAACCAGAGTGGCAAACCGGTTACCCCTGGCAACAAAAATCGCTTGTCGATACTGGGAATAGCGGTCCACCCGGGGAATCCCCAATGTTAATTTTGCTTTGACCGGATGAAACTCAATCCGGTAGACAAAATCTTCTTTTCCCCGACCCAAGTGATCAGTCACCCGGATAACGTAGTCACCATCAGCAGGCACCGTAAACCGAAAATAGCTATCCGGTCCCCTTGAATCATCGTTCCCGGCAATGCTTCGACCATCGGCGTAGTAAACATTCATCACCGGATCGAGTCCACTGCGAATCCTCCGAGCAAAACACTCGACTTCAAAAACCTGGCCTTTTTTGGCAGCAAACTTGAAGAAATCAACATCGCCAGGCTTGGAAATAATTCCATTGAAAGCGTTCGGCAATGCCGCAGCACAGGCGGTTTTGGCGGTTTCATTGGGCTCCGTTTCCAAGACGTTGCCATGTTCAAACACACGAAACGGAATTGGGGAGGGTGAAACCCCATCGGCCGTTTGCGGAAAGACACCTGAGCGGTCGTCATTTTCCATCGGCACTTTGAATTTTTGCTTGAAGTCACCCGTGGGATCACCGAGACAAGTTACCTCCATCTCAGTCCCCGGGGGACCGCCTGCCGGGTAAACATGAGTTGGGCGAGGAAAGGTTCCAATATGGAGACGGTAGCGACAGTTGCCATTCCCCCCATACGACGATTCCCGGATTTGAACATAATACTTACCATCTTCCGGTACAACGATCGACGCCAGTGAATCCTGTCGAACCAGCGGTATATCGTCTCCGCCGGAAAGCTCAAACCGTTTTGAATCCAAGATCGCTATGTATGGATCAAAAAGGTAAGTTCCCAACCGGATGCCCTCGACTTCTGCAGAAAGCCGCTGCCCCTTTTTGGCTTCAACCACGTAGTAATCCACATCCTCACCCTGCACCACGCCGGCAACCGTCACATTCAATGACACCGACTGCGCTTCTTCAAACGATCCGTTTTGCTCCTTTTCATCGACCTGAGGAAAGGCGCCTACATAAAACGAACGGAATTCCGAAATCCCGCTTTTGGTACGGACCTGGGCAATGTGTTCCCCGAGCCGACAATTGGCGTCGACGGCAACCGTGACCTTGATAGCACTCCCACTGACCTGCTCGATCTTCTTGACCGAAAAACTTCCGGTGTAAAAGAAAACCTCTTCAGCATTCTCCAGCCTCGCGCCACTAAATGTCAAAACCGATTCCTGCCCTCGCTGAATTCCCCGGGGCATGATCAGGGTCAAAGAAGGGGAAGATGCATTCGAAACCGATCCAAACAGCCCGACGACCAAAACCGTCGCCAACGAGCAGCAGGCAATAAATCTTTGCCGCATTTCTGACTCCACCAATTAAGAAATGGTAAACAATCTAGGAAGGAAAACTCTAATGTCCGCGGAGAACCCTGCTCCGCACTTATCCATACGCCAACTTCTCTCTGTCAATCCAGTATATTCGATCAAGCCCGGTTTTGCCGATTCCGATTTCCGGTCAACAAATCAAGCAATCAGCTCTTTCCGGACTTTTCCACCATCGACAATTTCGATCGGCCGGTCACCGGGAGCCATCAGCTCCTTGTC
>JAZABE010000593.1:0-6432 GCA_036137535.1 Planctomycetota bacterium
GTCTTTACCAGTGATCATGGTTGGGGCATGGGCGAAAAAGATTACCTTTACAAAAATTCGCTCTGGCAGGAAAGCACGCAAGTTCCGCTGATGATTCGGGTTCCGGGGTACAAAAGTAATGGTCAGCAATGTGCGGAACCCGTTTCCTTGATCGATCTCTATCCGACGTTAATCGATTTGTGTGGAATCAGCCGTGACACCCAAAAGAACTCCAAAAGTCGTGTTTTGGACGGCCAAAGTCTGGTGCCATTACTGGAGTCGCCGGCTACGGGAAAGTTGGCGGATTCATCCGGAGCCCTGACGGCGCTTTACAAGTGGGCGATGTCCTACGATCCCGGGAAGCAGAGTTATGCATTGAGGAACTCTGACTGGAGATATATCCGCTACGAAAATGGTAAAGAAGAACTTTACCAGACGTCTGCGGATCCTCACGAATGGACCAACCTCGCTGAAACAAACAACTATGCCAACAAGCTGAAGGAGTTAAGGCAGCAGCTCCGGGAGCGTTTGCCAAAACCGGGCACGGTTCCTCCACAGCCACCTTTTGTACCCCAACAATCGTCACCTCGGCAAAACAAGGGCAAGGGAAAACCAGGAAACCAAAAGACCGCTGAAAAGTGGAAGGCCGATTATTTTCTCAATCACCCCAAAGCGGATGCTAACCGGGACGGAAAGCTGACCTGGCCGGAACTCAAAGCCTATCGGGAGAAAATTGGTGACTTACCGACCCAAAAGAAGAAACCATCAAAGCAGCCTTAGGCAGGATTCGGTTTACGGTTTGCCCTGCATCCGTTGGAGTTGGCGATAATCCGTCAGGTCATAGTCCATCGGGGTGATCGAGACCCACCCTTTTTCGACCGCTTTAAGGTCGGTCAACTCGTTGTGAGTGATATTACTGGATTGATGCTCTGTCCAGTAATAGGGCCTGCCCGTCGGGTCTGTTCCTTTTTGGTACCGGTATTCGAATCTCTGGGTTTCCATGGGAACGAACCTTGGGCCGGTTTGTTCCTCTGCTGGACCGGTTTCCAACGAGTGGTTTTCCAGGGCCGCTGTTGGAAAGTTGATGTTGAAGTGCGGGCAACTCGGAAGATCGGATTGCGATAATTCCAGGATCAAATCACGCGACCATTCTGCAGCCCGCTGGATATGATCGGGGTTGGAGATTCCTTTTCGAATCACTTCAAGGGAAACGGCGAAGCTTGGGATCCCGAAAAACGCGCCTTCGCGGGCACCGGCCAAGGTGCCTGAGTAAATGCAGTTGATTCCGACGTTGAGTCCGCCATTAATCCCACTGATGACCAAGTCCGGTTTTTCTTCAACCAGTTCTACAATTCCCAGTTTCGTGCAGTCAGACGGGGTCCCATTGAGCGCGAACTTGCGAATCTTGGGATGGTCTGAATCAATTTGCTGAACAAAAAAAGGGGTCAGAAAAGTCAGTGCGTGGCTGACACCGCTTTGTTCAGATTCGGGTGCCACGACGGTGACCTCACCGATTTCCACAAATGCTTCTGCCAGGGCAGTGATTCCGGGAGCATGAATTCCATCGTCATTAGTGATCAGGATCCGCATTGCCGTTTTTGCTGACTGAGACGTGTTTGGGGGGAAGAATGCAAGAACCGAGTCTTACAGCCAATCCGACATGGTTCGTTCGACATATTTTGTGTCGATGGTGCCGTTCTTGAATTCATCCAACTGCAAAACTTTTGAATGAAAATCTGCTGTCGTCGCGATTCCTTTGATCCTCAATTCAGATAATGCCCGCAACATTTTTGAGATTGCCTGCTCACGGGTTGGTTGATGGACCAATAATTTTCCAATCATGGAATCGTAATAAGGCGGGACACGATAACCGGTGTGGGCATGGGAATCAAATCTTACTCCCAATCCTCCCGGAACATGCATCTGTTCAATTAATCCTGGACAGGGACGAAACCCGTTGAGTGCGTCCTCAGCATTAATGCGACACTCAATTGCCGCACCATTCAGTGGAATGTCAGCCTGTTTGAACGGTAGGTCCTGGCCGGCGGAAATTTGGATCTGCGACTTGATCAGATCGATCCCGGTCACCATCTCGGTTACCGGATGCTCAACCTGGATCCTCGCGTTGACCTCAATAAAGTAAAAATTGTCATTTGGATCGAGGATAAACTCTACGGTCCCAGCGTTGTAATAGTCGGCTTTCTGGATCAGGCGAACGGCAGCGCTACAGATTGCCATTCGGACATCCCGTGAAATCGAAGGTGAAGGACTCTCTTCAATCAGTTTTTGATGTCGACGTTGGGTTGAGCAGTCCCGTTCCCATAAATGGACAACATTTCCGGATTGGTCTGCCAAAACTTGAACTTCGACATGTCGCGGCTGGCCAATGTATTTTTCAAGGTAGACGGCTGAATTTCCAAAAGCAGCCCCAGCCTCGGTGCGAGCCTGTTGAAGAGCCGTTAACAGGTCGTCTTCGGTCTCAGCGACCCGCATGCCTTTACCACCACCACCCGCGGTTGCCTTGATTAACACGGGAAAACCGATGTTTTTGGCATCGCGCAAGGCTTCGGAATCATCCTCAACCAGGCCTTTACTACCCGGCACTACGGGGACGCCTGCTGATTTTGCGAGTTCCCGGGCCTGGTTCTTATCGCCAAGTTGATCCATGGCAGAAGGGCTGGGACCAATGAAATCAATGTTGCAGTCGCGGCAGATATCATTGAACCGGGAGTTTTCTGCCAGGAAGCCATATCCCGGGTGGATTGCCTCAGCGCCACCGACTTCGGCGGCACTGATGATGCGGTCGATTTTTAAATAACTGTCAACTGATTTTGCGGGACCGACACAAAAAGCCTCGTCGGCCAATTCCAGGTAAGCGCTGCCCCGATCGCCCTCGCTGAAAACCGCGACCGTTTCAATACCCATTTCCTTGCATGCGCGAATGATCCTCAACGCAATTTCACCACGATTGGCAATCAAAATCCGATTGTACATCGAAACATCCAGTTCTAAATCAGAAGTCGAATCAAGCCTCTAGGCACTCGTGTCAACTTTGAAGAGCGGCTTGTTAACATCAACGGCTTCCTCGTTTTTGACTAGGACCGCGACGATTTTCCCAGAGACTCCCGCAGGGAGTTCATTAAATGTCTTCATGGCTTCCAACAGGCAAACACAGGTATCTGGTGTAACGGAATCGCCCACCTTTACGTAATCCGGAGAATCTGGTTTTGACTTGGAATAGAAAGTGCCGACCATTGGGCTGTCGATAGTCACGATGTTGGCATCGTCTTCGGCACCGGCCGATGTTGCCGGGGCTGCCACGCTAGGCTGAGGTGTTGCCACTGGAGCAGCAACCGGTGCAGCTGCAACAACGGGATCACGTTTGCATAACCGTATCTTTTGGTCAGCTTGTTGTAAATCGACTTCCGTCAAACCATGGTCGTCCATCAATTTGACAAACTTTTTGATCGTGCTGACTTCAAAGACTTTTACTTCAGGGGATTTTTCTTTTGACATATTCAGAGCGACAAATTCACCGGTGCATTCTTAGTTAATTTTTATCTTGGTTTTCGGGTACTCAGCTGCGGCTTGACCGAGGTCAGACAGCAGCAGGATCGAAGATTGACCTGAAAAACAGTGCTGGGTTCTATCCCCTAGGATAATTATTTTCGAAATAGCTGAATAGCCCGCGTTTTCAACAGTTTTCCCGAAGATTGAGTTTTCTCAGGGCAGATTAACGATGGAATCGTCAAATGTTTTGGGCACCGAGGTCAAGACTTCATGCCCCTCCCGGGTTACCAGGATATCATCTTCGATGCGCACTCCCCCCCACCCCTCTAGATAAATCCCGGGTTCAACCGTAATGACCATCCCTTCTTTAAGCTTTTTCCCGGAAATTGAAGACATGAACGGGTTTTCATGGATTTGCAAACCAAAGCCGTGTCCCAAGCCATGTCCGAATTTTTTGCCGTACCCGGCATCCTCGATGAATCCACGAGCGGCGCGGTCTATGGTTTGAATGGAGGCCCCTGGCTTGATTTTGGAGATCGCCCGAGATTGAGCTTGAAGGACAATGTTGTAAATTTTTTCGAGTTTGCTTGTGGGTTTTCCCGTGACCAACACTCGGGTCAGGTCGCTCATGTACTGGCCGGCTTTTGCCCCCCAATCGATCAACACGAAGGGGCTTTCCTCGATCCGTTTGTCTGTTTTGACCGCATGCGGGAGTGCAGCCCGTTCACCAACCCCTACGATGGGTTCAAAAGCACAGCGATCTCCTCCAAAAAGCCGAATCGTGTGTTCGATATTGTGGGCAATTTCGGCTTCGGTTTGCTCACCGCGGAGGGAGCTGCGGATGACTTGAAAGGTTCGTTCAGCCAAGTCAATGGATTTTCGAATTTCTTTAATTTCTGAAGCATCCTTGATTGACCTGAGGTTTTCTACGACCCCGTTGGTATCGACCAGTTCTATTCCAGTCAGCTCTTTTTGGATTTGATCGTAGGTCAATTTGGTCAGCTTGTGCGATTCTACCGCAACGTTGGAGACTTTGATTTTTTTTAACGTCGCCACGAGCAGAGAGATGGTCGTGGCACCACTAGTCCGGATCACCTTGTCGATCGTTCCACATTCTTCTTCGATTTGGGTCGTGTAGCGGGAATCGCTGATCAAGAGATCGTTTTCCGGCGTGATGAGCAGGAAAGAGGAGTCACCTGTAAAGCCGGTTAAGTAACTGACATTGGTTTCGTCTGTAACCAGGAAAGCTTTCCAGCCCTTCTGTTTGGCTTGTCGCCTGATTTTTTCACGACGTGCCTTTGTATTGAATCCAGTTTGCTTGGTGTGATTCATGACTCGTTTTCTTTCATGCAGCCTGTTCAATGAACAAAACATTGCCAAGACGCGTCAAACTGTCTGTTGACAGGTTGTAACCTCTGTAATCTCGTTCCTTGGGTTGACGTGAATAACGCGCGGAACGTGGTCGGTGATTTCTTTTTCTTCGAGTTCAACGTAGCAAACAATGATAACTAGGTCACCGGGATCAACCAGTTTGGCAGCCGCACCATTGATGCAAATTTCGCCGCATCCCGGTTCTCCGTTAATGACATAGGTGGTTAACCGGGAACCATTGGTGATATCCAGAACGTCAACCCTTTCATGTTCCCGAATGTCTGCCGCCTCTAGGAGAATGGGATCCACTGTAATACTCCCCGGATAATCCAATTCGGCTTGGGTAACGGTTGCTCGATGAATCTTGGAATGAAGAAGCGTGCGTCTCATAAAATCTGTCTAAAAAATCTATTGGGGAAATCGGTCCCAGAAATCCTAGAGAACCGGGCTGTTTTTTATCGCGGCTTTTACCGGGTTTCACAAGGGGGAAACGCCTTTCGGTTCGACTGAAATCTGTTGTGATTTCTCCTGCAATTGGAGATAATAAGTTTTTCAATGTGGATTCGCTGAACTCAAAAATGCAGTACCGGCTTTTTCTATCTTTGGTTGTCCTGGTAATGACGGGGCCGTTGTACACCCAGGACAACGACAAAGATCTTCAAAAAGCTCATTTCTTTGAAAAGGCGATCCGCCCGGTGCTGGAAGAAAAATGCATTGCTTGCCATGGTCCTGAAAAACAAGAGTCAGGTCTCAGGCTAGACGGTATTGGTTATTTGAAAAAGGGAGGGGATTCTGGACCTGTGATGGTCCCTGGTCATCCTGAACTGAGCCTGCTGATCAAAGCTATTGAGCATTCGTCTGATCTCCAAATGCCTCCCCGGGAAAAACTACACCCCCCGCAGATCACCGCGATTAGAGCCTGGATCAGTGACGGAGCGATTTGGCCAGGATCTGAAAATATTGAAGCAGCTCCCTCTAAATCAGCTAAACACTGGTCATTCCAAAAAATAGCCAATCCAACTCCACCTGTTGTCAAACTGAGCAGCAGTCGCAAAGCCTGGGTTCAAAACCCAATCGATCAATTCATCTTGGAAAAAATTTTCCAGTCTGAGCTGGTGCCGTCTGCGGCTGCCGAAAAAAGAACGCTGATCAGGCGGGCTTATTTTGATCTTCATGGACTTGCACCCAACATTAAACAGGTTGAGGAAATTCTCAACGATGACCGAACTGGAGCATTTGAACGACTGATTGATCGATTATTGGGTTCGAACCGGTACGGTGAAAAGTCGGCCAGGATTTGGATGGATATCGCCCGCTACGCAGATAACAAGGGTTACGTCTTCTTCGAAGACAAGAATTATCCCTGGGCGTGGACCTACCGAGAGTGGCTGATTAATGCATTTAATCAGGATATGCCATTTGACAAGTTTATCGTCAACCAGATTGCAGCAGATTTTCTCAGCAGCTCTGAGGCAAAAACCAACTTGCCAGCCCTCGGATTTTTGACTGTTGGCGCGAAATTTGTCAACAATGTGAACGATCAAATTGATGATCGAATTGACTTGGTGACCC
>JAZABE010000594.1:0-1519 GCA_036137535.1 Planctomycetota bacterium
GAGTAATCGCTTGAAAAAAACCAATTGTGAGACTGATCAAAAACCCTGCTATCAGAAACGGCAACGAGAGAACAACGATCTGAATCGCAGCATTCGAAATCAATTCAACCATTTCTTTCTCCAATTCCGGAAACCGCTGTTCCCGGATCTAACCCACCGCAACAAAACTGTTTAACAGCATGCCTACAATCAGATTCCAACCGTCCACCATCACAAATAGCAGGAGTTTGAGCGGCAAACTAACAACTGCCGGCGGCAACATGATTAACCCCATCGTGTTACAAAAACTTGCCACGACAATATCTAAGATTAAAAAAGGTAGCAGAATCTGAACGCCAATCAAAAAGGCAACTTTTAATTCGCTGATCATAAAAGCGGGAAGCATGACTTTAAGCTGAACTTCATCAAAGGATTCGGGCTCTTTTGATTTTTCTTCGTCAGGAAGATAATCGTAAAAAACCCAAAAATCATTTTCATTTTCGGCTTCGCGAATTTGCCCCCACATGAATTTTTTCACTGGGTTGACACCATTATTCCAGGCTTCTTCCCATGACATGGTACTCTCATCCGCTGAATAGGGATCGATCGACTCTTGCTTGATTTCGTTCCAGGTGGGAGCCATGATCAAAAATGTCAGCATCAACGCTAATGCCGTCGTCACCTGTGTCGGTGGAAGCTGCTGAAGCCCGATCGCCTGTCGTAATATGCCGAGAACAACCACGATTCGAATAAAGCAGGTCGTCATCAAGAGAAAAGCGGGGACCAAACTAATTGACGCAATTGAAATAATCATTTGAATGGTCGACGGGAGCGTCTTCCGGTCTTTCAAACTGTCAAAAGACCAGTTGCTCACGGTCTGAATCGAGTCGGATTCAGCGACTGCCTCCCCTTCACCGCCAGAAACGTTTTCACTGGTCGGCGGGAACGTTTGGGCGCCGTTGGCTTGAACAAAATCCCGAGTCAAGGGTTCCTGATTCTTCGGTTGCTCCTGAACCAGGGCTCCTGTTTCCCCAACCCCATTGAATCCACTGATAGCGTCCGCCTGCTGGATTGAACGAAACTTTTGGGAATTTTGCGTGTTTTCGGCCGGTGCTGAACCCTTTAACGGGCGCAAGCGGCTGTCGCTGGGTGTCGGTACGCTCCCTATCCAATTGGAGACGGGTTTCGGTGATTGGCTCTTGAAATCCTTGTCATGAATCCTCGCAATTCCGTTGGAAACTGCTTTTTCCGGGATTGTGACAGATACCGGTGCCTTCGTTTGTCCCACTACCGGGAGGCCAAGCCCATCCCCAACACAACCGAGCACTAAAAGAAAAACCCACCCTCCAAATCGGTTCAAGATGGTTTTGATATTAATGACAAATTTCATAGGGAACCTAATTGTGACGAGGGCGAATTAGGTCCAGCATCTGGCTTACTTCTGCGGGATCTGTAATCTCAGAGATTGGCTTGAGACCACTTTGGGACGATTCCACCAAAACCAGCTTTTGCCCAAAACGAATTAACTGAACTGACTGCT
>JAZABE010000595.1:0-1205 GCA_036137535.1 Planctomycetota bacterium
TCGTAAACAATCACTGTGTCGAATGTCACCGGGAAAAAGGCCTTGCTCCTTTTAGCCTGGAAACGGCAGATGACATCACTTCCCATGCCGGCATGATCAAAACCGTCGTCGAGAATGGGACCATGCCCCCCTGGTTTGCCAAGGATCAGCAAGCATCAAAATGGTCAAACGATCCCAGCTTGAACGACACTCAAAAATCCGACCTGTTGAAATGGCTGGCTTCCGAAAGGACCATGGGAAACCCGGAAGAAGCGCCCCTCAAACCAAAATTTGATTCCCAGTGGAGCATCGGCACCCCCGACAAAATCCTGCAAATTCGTCGACCATTTAACATCCCTGCCACGGGAATCATGCCTTACCAATACACTCAAATTGAAACCAAGTTCCCAGAAGACCGCTGGATCAGCGGCGTCGAAATCCGACCAACCAATCGAGCAGTGGTTCACCACGTCCTGGTGTTCCTGGCCGGGCGGAGCGAAGCGGGGAACCTGCGGGGGACCGATGGTTTTTTTGCCGCCTATGTGCCGGGAAATAGTCACCAAATTTTTCCAGACGGGTTTGCCAAAAAAATTCCCGCCGGGTCCCGGTTGTTGTTCCAAATTCATTACACACCAGTCGGCAAGGCAACCCGGGACCAAACGCAAATCGGGCTAAAATTCTACTCGGGACAACCCCGGCACGTCATTCGAGTCAAAGGCATCGCCAACCGCAGGCTCCGAATTCCTGCTGGCGCAGAAAATCACCCCGAAAAAGCAACCTTGCGATTGCCGACCGATGTGAAACTGCTGGCCTTTATGCCCCACATGCATTTACGAGGAAAAGCCTTCCGGTACGACTTCATCGACCGGGACACCGGTAAACAAACGATTCTGGATATTCCCCGGTACGACTTCAACTGGCAACTGGTTTATCGATTGGCAGAGCCAATGCTTGCCAAGCGGGGCTCAACCCTTGAAGCAACCGGTTGGTTCGATAACAGCGAAAACAACCCGGCCAACCCTGATCCCAATCAAGTCGTCCGCTGGGGCGATCAAACCCATGAAGAAATGATGCTCGGTTACGTTGAATATTATCTTCCCGACGAATCGGTTTCCCCGGAACCCAAGCAACGTAATGCACCCAATCCGCAGTCAGGAACGCGAAGGGCGAAGATTTCGCGGGCGATTACCAGTGGCGCTTTTCAACGGTACGATAAAAACGGCGAT
>JAZABE010000596.1:0-2271 GCA_036137535.1 Planctomycetota bacterium
CCGGCTGCTTGTTCCTCGTTGGAGCCGTCTTTTTGAATCGATACCTGGGAAAACTTCCCGTGTTTGGCAAATTACTGTTGGTTCCCCCAGAACAAAAACAAGACCTGGACATTGCCAACGCCGACCAATTTTCCCAGCAGCATTCTGTGGTTTCCGTGGGAGACACTGGAACTACTGAATCGGTACTGAGGCCAGCAGGAAAGGCCCGGTTTGGCGACCACACCGTCGATGTGGTTGCGGACGGCTCCTTCATTCAACCCGAGGAAACAATCACCGTTCTTCAAATCAATGGAAACCGTGTCTTGGTCGTTAAAAGCGAGTGATTGCCTGCCCCTTTGGCGGAATCAAACCATCACTGAATTCCGTTGAGTGCCCGGTATTTGGCTTGAATCGCTCGATCGTTCGGCTCGGCAGCAGCACACTCCTGGATCAGTCTCTTGGCCGCATCCGTTTTCCCTACCCTTTCGTAAAGTGTCACTAATTCGTGCTTCCATTGGTAATTCAGTGGATTTAAAGCCGTGGCATTTTCGTAATTAAGAATGGCCAAGTTAATGTCACCCAGCTCCATGTAAGCTTGCCCCAACTGGTAACGGCTCTCGGCACCCGCGGAAGACCGCTCGTCTAAAATCCGGATAATCCTCTTGTACAAAATTTCTCGTTCCCGGTCGTCGGCAACCTCGGAAAAATAGTCTTCAGCACAGCTTCTGATAATTTCAGGGTTCTCGGGACTCAACTCAAGGCAACTGCCTTTTTCCGCCAACATCTCTCGAGCCGTTGGGATAATGGTTTTGTAATTCAAAGGATTAATCTTAAGCGATTTTCGCCAAAATTCAGTCGCCCATTGTTCTAACCCGTGCGCTATCGCCACATCCCCCATACGCAACAGCCAAGAAGCTCGTTGAACATTGAATTCACGAAAGGTCTCCAGGTAAGGCTCAACTGGCTGGCCGGTAAACCTGGAAATTTCTGCCAGCCCGACCAGGGAACGAACGGACAGCGGGCAGGTCACCAAGGCGGTTTCGAAAGCCTGAACCGCGGGAACCAGATTCTCACCATAAAACCCATAAGACTTCAGATTCTTCAACTCACGGTCCCGCACCGACTCTTCCATTTGGGAGAATTGCAGGTTCAGCATCCTGGGCGTGGTAAGCTCCCACATCGTTTTGCGGCTAATCTGGCCGGACACAGGCAAATTCTCCATTCTTAATTCGACCAGCTCATGTTGAAATCTGAGCACATACAAAGCCGCCAGATACTCATAACTCTCTAAACTGGCATCCCCCGATTTGACGATCGATTCAATTTTTTCAATGCACTGACTCACCTGTTCCAACGAGTATTCTTCCGGGTGATTGGTTCTGGCAAACTGATTTGCTGACTCCATGCGAACAAACCGACAAAAGGCAACTCCTGACCAGATTGCTCCCACACACAAAACCAAAGGAACCGCGATTCCAGTCCATTGGGACAAACTCCCGAACCGGGTTGAACGACTCAGTGCCATCGCCTTGGCATTCGAACTCGAAACGCCAACAATTGACCCCATCATCACAGCAAACAGGATTCCGTTGGATGGAATCAATAATCCAAAATCAAAGAAGTTCGAAACCAACTGGGACACCAGAATAAAAACACCCAGAATGGCGACAACCAAATTTTTAGAGTTCTCACTTCGGTCATCCTGTCGGCTGAATGCGATCGATCTAACCGAGGCACACAATAACACCAAAGATCCCAGCATCACCGCAAACCCTACAAAACCATAAGTAATCAAGGTTTCAAGATAGATGTTTTCGGCATGAAAATACCAATTGAAATCGGCGAAGGACTGGTATTCCTTATAAACATAACGATAGCTACCTCCACCTGAACCCAAAACAGGATAATCATTCACAGCACCCAGACTGTCTGTCCACAACCGGACCCGGATTTCTTTTTCCAAAATATCACTTTGTTCCAATGTTTCGATGCGTTCGAAAACCTCCTCTTGAAAACTGGCCCAAACGAACGACGCGATACTAAGCGGAACCAAAAACACAACCACCAGAACAAGTGCCCTACGACTCTGGGTGTAAATCAAAAACAAAACAGTCAAGACGACGGCCACCACCAGAGAGATCATCCCCCCCCGTGACAGTGAGAGGGCAATTCCGGAAACCAGTAAACCACAGAAAAACAGCAAGCCGATTCGCCACGGGGTTAAATTGGCAATCAGTAAACGTCCCTCCTTGATCAATAGCGACAACGCTTCATTTTTCACCAGGCCCCTTT
>JAZABE010000597.1:0-8313 GCA_036137535.1 Planctomycetota bacterium
ATCCAAGTCGATGGCACGGATGTCATAGGATCCTTGGTTGAACCCAATCCAATGGCGATCAAACTTTCCGGTGCCATCGTTTTCGTACCAGGCTGCTTTGCCATCGGTCTGTCTTCCGCAAGTTGCAAAATCTGGATCGCCATCCTGGTCCAAGTCACTTACGACGAGGCAATGGGGTCCAATGATTGAAGGATCGATTTCGATTGGTCGGAACTCGGGTCCCTTAAACCATAGGACACCGCGTCCATGACCTCGCGAAGCGACAAAGTCAAGCTGCCCGTCCTGGTTTAGGTCAACGGGTAAAATATTAGAGGCGCCAGGTTGCTGATCACTGAGTAGATGTTTTTTCCAAGGTGCAGAAGGGTCTTTGGGTTGTTCCCACCAAGCGAACCATTGACCCCCAGGAAATCCATCGCCCCCTTTGGCCCCGTAACATATGTCTCCCCGTCCGTCCTGGTTTACATCAGCAAATCCCGCGTAGTGGGACCCTCCAGGTGCGGTTTGGTTTGCATAAACATGACGGATCCAATGTTTGGCGTTCCGGGGATTTTTGGGAATTTCTAACCAAGTCAGCGAATAAGGAATTGGCGTTGCACCCGGTTTTCGTCCAGAGTTGGCGATTAAATCCCGTTTTCCATCAGCATTCACGTCACCGGTGATCAGGCAATGGGTACCCAGTATTTCATCATCAACAACTCGGTATTGCCAGATTTTTCCCGAAAAAGGCTGATCGGGGCATTCAAGCCAGAACACAGTATTGCTTGATCCGATGAAATCCAAATCCCCATCCTGGTCGACATCCATCAGGCAACTGTGGATACAGTCTTTTCTTGGCTTGCTTCTCGAGTCTTTGGAATCAAATTGGTGGATGGTCTGTTTTTCCCATCCTGGACCCTTCAGTAGAACGACTTTTCCTTCGAATGAAGTCAAGACATCGATCTGTCCGTCATGGTTAAAGTCATTTGCCACGACTGAATTGATCATCCCTTGGTTTGCCGAGACGATTTCATGTTTGTTCCACTGCCCATTGGTTGGAACGACGAGTGCGCTTTCAATCGCCAATACGAAAAAAACCACAAGGAAAGTTTTCATGGATGAAGTCTCAATTCTGGAATGATCCGGTTGCTGAATAATTTAACCCTAAAACCGGTTTGAAATTTCAAAGAAATTGTTCTGGCCGGGAAGCTGTATCACTCGTGATCATTCAAGGAAACCGCTGATGGACCGCAGGTAAATTCTCAACCAGATTTGCCTTAGTCCGTCGAAGCTCCTTGAGTGTTGCTTGTCGATAGGATCGTAGTTCGACTTGATGGTTTTCATCCAGAGCCAGATTTTTGACTTCACTGCTGTCTGACTCCAAGTCATAAAGTTCTTCAACTTCACCCTCAACCAAGTTGCGAATATATTTATACCGACCTTTGGCATACATGACATACCAGGGAACTCCTGGTCCATGGTAGAGCTTTTTGTCTCCCCGGTCCGGTATTTTGTGGGTATCTGATCCATAGGATTTTCCGGTATGCACCAGCATTGCGGCTCGGTTCCAATTTGTTTTCATGGATTCAAATAGAGGGCTTAAATCGAAACCATGCATTTCCCATGGCAAACTGATTCCAGCTTGAGAAAAGAAGGTCGGTGGTAGATCGACACCACTCACGGGCGAATGAACTACTTTTCCGGCACAGTTTTGGGCCTGCCGTTTGGTTGGCCTGATGATCAGCGGCGCACCTACCGTTGCCTTGTAAGGGGCTACTTTTGCCTTGAATCCATGTTGTCCCCAAGCGAAACCCTGGTCTGACGTGAAAACGACAATGGTGTTTTCATCCTGCCCCGATTCTTTAAGTGCTTTGAGTAGGCGGCCAACGTTTTCATCGATGGCGATCACACCCTGGTGGTACTGTCGGACCCAGTCACCCAGAGATCGACCGGGGAAGTCTTGCATGCCCACCGGGGGGGTGTCGCGAACTTTTTGTTCGACGGGATCACCGTTTAATCCTTGCTTCCAGAAGCCTAAATTCCGGACATATTCGGGCTTTCCGTTGCGGGGCGGGTAGATGCCGTCGGGTTGTGGAACTTGGATGCCCTGATATTTGTTTAAGTGCCTCGGTGCCGGGGTAAACGGTCCGTGAACGGCGCCGTAACAGAGCCATAAATACCAGGGCTTTTCACGGACTCGGTTATTTCCTCGGATAAAGTCGATTGCCCGATCGGTGTAGTTATCTGTCGAATAGCCTTGCACCATTTTAGGTTCACCGCCGTCGATGGAGATCAATTGATCATCGTAATAATTGGGGGCATTGTCAGGGTGCTTGGGGCGATTCCAGACTACTTGGTGGTCCCAGTCTCGCCCAAATCCGGCGTCTGTCCCGGTGTGCCATTTTCCAATGTGAGCTGTCGTGTATCCGTTTTTACGGAAGACGCTGGGCCAGAAGGGACACTGTTTAGGATCATAATCACTGCCAGGATACTTGCCGACCATCCGCATCGATTCGATCCCATGTTGGTGTAATCCGGTCAACATGGTGGCGCGGGATGGCATGCACCAGGAGCCGATATACGCATTTTCAAACCGAACCCCTTGCCTTGCCAGCCGATCAAGATTGGGTGTTTTCACCCATTCATATGACTGGTCATAACAGCTGACCGTTCGATGAGATTGGTCATCGGTGTAGATGAACAGAATGTTTGGTCGATCTGGTTTGTTTTTCTCAGAAGCAAACATTCCTTCAGGAATGAAAACAGCTAAAGCCCAGGTAAACGTTCCGATCCAAAGGTAAGTTATCTGTTTCAAATGCATGACGTTGAATGGTTAAGGACGAGATTAAATAGCATGTAACTAACGGAGATTCCATTCAGCAATCAAGCTCGGACAGGGTTTGGGATCCTTAGGCCATGATTTCAGTGATTAGCTCACCGCCGAATTGGGAAAGTTGCTTGTAACGACCCGCATGGAAATAAGTCAGTTTGTTATCATCGAGGCCCAGCAACTTCATCATCGTAACGTGAACGTCTCGAATGGGGTGCACGACTTCGGTGGCTTCAGCGCCGATTTCGTCAGTGGCGCCCACAACGGTACCCGCTTTGACGCCTCCTCCGGCAAACCACATATTCATCGCATCGGCATTGTGTCCGCGACCCAACGCCGTCACCCCTCCCCTGTAATTATTGTCAGGAGTTCGTCCGAATTCCCCGGTCCAGACAACCAGTGTATCTTCCAGTAAACCACGTTGTTTCAGATCTTTGATCAACGCAGCAATAGGTTGATCGACACTGGCAATTCTTGCCGAGTGGCCTTCTTCAAGGTAGTCATGGCTATCCCAGCCACCCGAAAAAATTTGGACAAATCGAACGCCCTCTTCAACAAGCCGTCGAGCCATCAGGCACTGACGACCAAATGCTGCTGTTTCCTGACGTTCCAGCCCATAAGATTTTTTTAACCAAGCAGGTTCCCGGTTGATATCCACGACGCCGGGGACGGACATTTGCATTCGAAATGCAAGTTCGTAGCTTTCCATCCGTGCGGAAAGTTCGGCATGTTGTGGATGCTTGGCTTCGTGTTTGCTGTTGAGCAGGGCCAGTTGGTCCAATGCCATCCGTTGATGTTGCCGGGACTTGTAGTTCGGTGGATGCAAGTCAAGGATAGGAGTTCCCTGGGACCGAAGCCGTGTGCCCTGAAAGTGAGCCGGTAGGTATCCATTGGTCCAGTTGGCTGGTCCTGCTTGGGGAAGTGCAAGTTCGGTCATCACGATATACCCAGGCAAGTTCTGGTTTTCAGAACCCAGTCCATAGGTTACCCAACATCCAAGCCCTGGATCCCCACCGAGTCGACTACCGGTGTTCATGTGCAACAGTGCTTCTGGGTGGTTAAGCGATTCGGCCTTGCAGCCCCGGTAGACACAAAGTTCATCCGCAACTTCCGGTTCCGCAAGAAACTTCCATGGAGCCGACATTTCGATTCCAGCATTACCGGCTTTGCGAGGCTGAAAAGGGCTGCCAACGTAAAATCGTTTGCCGGTTGCAAGTCCCTTGGTTCGCCGCGATTCAGTTAAGTGAATCTCGGTCAATTTTGGTTTTGGATCAAAGGTGTCGACCTGTGAGGGTCCGCCTTCCATGAAAAGCATAATGACCGCCTTGGCTTTGGGAGCAGTCATTGCTGGTTGCGAACTTAATGGGCTCTTTCTTTTATCATCGGAGACCGATAGATCAGTAAACGCCAATGCACCCAGTGAGGAACCAAGACCGTAGAGAAATTCTCGCCGACTATTCATTTTTGACCTCTAACCTGTGTGAAACGCGTTTTTGCAGGCGGCGAATCGAGTAACCTGCGATCCGGGTTAGCTTCGTCGCTTTGGTGAAACTGGCCACTGCTGCAAACATCAAAAAGGGCTGACCTAATAGACATAAACAAACTCGTTTGAATTAAACAGTAGTAAACACACATCGGCCAAGGCTCGGGTGTCTACATCGACGGTCCAGGGCTTTGCATCTGGAATATAATTTTCAAAGACATTCAGTTTTTCAATAAAGACAAAAGGTTTGCCCGTCGCTTCCTCTACCAGGGATCGTTCAACCTCGGTTGGATACTCTTTTTTTTCGGGCTCATGTTGGGCATGATAATTCTGCATCTTGTTAAGGTAGGTATGCAGGTTTTCCTGTTCTTTCCGTGTAGGTACACGATTGTAAGCGAGTTGAACCGCACGGCGGATCCATTGTTGGGTATCATCTGGTTTTTCTTTTTGCACCCTGATCGCAAATGCGATCGAACGATCTGTCATGGTGTCGCTGTTAAGCAGTGTGAACGCCTGGGGAGTTACCGAAGCCGATTCGCGAATTTCGCAAGATTCATTGGGATTAGGGCGGTTCATGATTTCCAGAAACGGATCGGCTTGACCGCGGACCCGGTATGTGTAAATTGTCCGCCGATTTCTTTCGCGAGGAGTGCGCGATGGTTGATGGGCTGGGGCAATGGAGAATTGGATCATTCGCGGTTGCAATGCGACTTCCATGTTGATTTCAGGCATGATTGGCACTCCACCGGATTCCGGATTGAGCTCACCACTGACCTTGAGAATGCTGTCCCGCATTTCCTCAGCGGTTAGTCTTCGAGGCGGGAACCTTGCCAAGAAGTGATTCTCCGGATCAATTCGATTGGCTGCTTCGTCGTCGGAGATTTGTCCGGATCGTTGATAGGTTTTCGAGGTCATGATGAGTCGGTGTAGGCGTTTGATTTTCCAACCGTTTTCAATGAAGTCGGCTGTTAGCCAATCAAGTAATTCTGGGTGGGTTGGTTTACTTCCCTTGGCACCAAAATTGTTCGCTGTCCTGACAATCCCTTTACCAAAATGAAACTGCCAGATGCGGTTCACCAAGGAGCGAGCGGTCAAAGGATTTCGTTCGTTGGTTAACCAGTTGGCCAATTCAAGTCGCCTTCCAGAAATCCCATTTGTGATTTCAAATTGGGAACCTTTCCCGCCGGTTTGATTCCGGGTAAATACACCCGGTGCACTGAGGACTCCGGGTCCGACTATGGCCAGCGGTGCCCCGAGGGCTCCTCCTCCAAGAATGTGATTGGTTGGTCGCCAAGCCTGGTTGATCCGTTTGGGAACCCGTAATTTTCGGCTGTTCTTGGATTCATCCTGGCCGTTGTAGACGGATTGGACCATTGGCAAAAATCGTTCGAGGCGGCGTTCCCAAATCCAGACATCCTGTTCGCGCACTTTCTTGATTCCTTTTTCTTCAGGAGTCAGCCCGACATGACGGGGTGGTTTCTTGTCCTCCGGGTCTTTGCGGCGTGCGTTTTCGTTCTTATAGGAAAGCCCATTTTCGAGATACCATTGTTTGGCAGCGGCCTCCTGTTTATTGATGACTTGGTCGCGTTTGGATTTTGCGTAATTGAGTAGTTGCTCAACCAGTTTTCTTTTTTCGTCAAATCCCTTTCGATTTTCGGTAGGTAGAAATTCAGCTTTCATTTCCGCAGGTTGCGTTGTCGCCAACGCAGCATACATCCGGTAGTAGTCGCGCGTTGGCACAGGATCAAATTTATGATCATGGCATTTGGAGCAGCGCATTGGCATTGAAAGAAATACCTGACCCACCTGATGAACCAAGTCATCAAGATAGAGTTGACGAGCTTCATTTTGAGGAATCATCGCGGTTCCCCAAGGGCCCATTCGCAAAAAACCTGTTGCGATAAGTGACTCTGGATCACCTGGGTTCAATTCGTCGCCAGCGATTTGCTCTTGGACAAATTGAGAATAAGGTTTGTCGTTATTGAAAGAACGAATCACATAATCGCGGTAACGCCAGGCGTTGGATCGTTCGTAGTCATTGGAAAAACCAGAGGTGTCGGCGTAACGCGTGACATCGAGCCAATGTTGAGCCCATCGCTCCCCGTAGTGTTTACTGGCGAGAAGCCGGTTGATTAACCCCTGCCAAGCTTGATCCTTGTTTTTTTCCCAGGCTTGGCGAAACTGAAAAACCTCGTAGGGCGTGGGAGGCAGTCCTGTCAAATCGAGAGCCGCTCGACGAATCAAAGTTCGGAAATCCGCCTGGGAAGCAGGTCTCAAGCCTTTTGTTTGCAGCTTGAGATCAATCCAGGCATCAACAGGGTTGGCTGAGTCGACTGCGGGAACTTTGGATTTCTTCACCGGTTGAAAGGCCCAAAGGTTTTCTTTTTGATAGCGTCTGTAGGTCCATTCGTCTGAGAGTCCTCCGCTGGTGTCGACAATGATTCCGTTTTCATTTTCCCGAACTGCCCATTCCTTCTCTTGGATTTCACGTTGTTTTTTTTCATCCGGCCATGGTGCTCCCAATTCAATCCACTTGCGAAAATGAAGAATCTCTTGTTCGTTGAGCCGGTCGTGTGCCGTGGGAGGCATCTCCAGGTCTTCCCAGAGAAGTGCCTTGAAAAGGGGGCTTTCATTAGGTTTTCCGGGGACCAGACTCAAGTCACCTGATTCACCACCGGCGATCATTTTCTCCCGTGAACGAAGATCGTAGTTTGCGCGGATGTTGTCAGCTTCCTGCCCGTGGCAGGCAAAGCACTTAAGTTTAAGGAGCGGCAATACTTTCAAAGTGAAAAGCCGTTCTCCTTCGGTTTCATTTGCTGAGACTCCTGCTCCTGCTAGGAGAAGTACGGGGAAGATGAAGTTTAGTGGATTGATATTCATGATTTGGTTTTCAGACCACTAATTTTCGACTGCTTGTAAGTGCCGATCACAGGCGACAGCGGCCTCACGGCCTTCGTTGATTGCCCACACAATCAGGCTCTGACCTCGACGGCAATCACCCGCTGCAAAGATGTTTTTGACGTTCGTCGAATAGTTGCCGTAGTCTGCATTGTAGTTCCCTCGCGAATCGAGTTGTAAACCAAATTGATCGGATAATCCGGTTTCGGGACCGGTAAAACCCAACGCAAGCAAAACGAGTTCCGCGTCGAAAATGCGTTCGCTTCCGGCGATCTTGGAAAAAGGCGCCCCCCCCTCTACTGGTTTCGACCAATTGACGTTCATGGTTTTGAGACCGGTTAGTTCACCGTTCTGATTTCCCAGAAATTCGACCGTTTCAATTGCAAATTCGCGTGGATCCTCTCCAAATTTTGCCCGGGCTTCAGCATGACCATAATCAACCCTGAAAATCCGAGGCCATTGTGGCCACGGATTGTTTTCTGTTCTAGAGTCCGGTGGGCGTTCAACAATTTCGAGGTTGATGACGCTTTTACATCCGTGACGAATCGCGGTTCCGATGCAGTCTGTGCCGGTATCTCCTCCACCGATCACGATGACATTTTTATCTTTGGCAGAAATGAAATTTCCATCTTCTAGATCGCTGTCCAGAAAACTTTTTGTATTGGCATGTAGGAAATCCATTGCCAAGTGAACGCCGTTCAAATCCCGCCCAGCGATGGGCAAGTCTCTTGCGACACTTGCACCGACGCACAGAACGACTGAATCATATTCACTTTGGATTTGCCCCGCTTCAATATCTTTACCGATCTCAGTGTTGACGCGAAATTCGATGCCCTCTCTTTCTAAGATTCGCACGCGTCGATCGATAATCCATTTTTCCAGTTTCATATTCGGGATGCCATACATCAAAAGACCGCCGATCCGATCTGCTCGTTCAAAAACGGTTACCCGGTGTCCCAGTTGGTTAAGTTCTGCCGCACAGGCGAGACCGGCCGGACCGGATCCCACAACGGCAACTTTTTTTCCAGTTCTTTGTGTCGGGGGTTTGGGTTGAATCCATCCTTGTTCAAACCCATGATCGACGATAGAGCATTCGATGTTCTTGATGGTCACAGCCGGTTCATTA
>JAZABE010000598.1:0-4774 GCA_036137535.1 Planctomycetota bacterium
GGATCCCTTCTCCTTTGCCCTGATCTTAAAAATGGTTTTGAAGTTCCCACCGACGGGCCCCCCCCTGTTAAAACACCCAAATAACGGGCTTTCCCTAGGTTAACCGAAAGGTTTACCTAGAGGGTAGCTCATAATCGCTTCCTGCAAAGCGATTGGTGGACGGAAATTATGACAAAAACAGTGCAGAACTACGGTTTTTTACGATAAAATAATCGCAAATCGTCTCTCCGCATATACAAACCGGCATTTGATGTGACTGAGATGGTATCCATTCTGATTGCAGATGACTCGGCAATTGAACGCCAATTAATGGCAGGGTTGTTGGCCAAAGAGCCAGATTTTAAAGTCTGAACAGCAGAGACTGCCTCATCCGCACTGGAACAACTGCAACAAGGCATGATCGACATTGTGATCACCAACCGCCAAATACTCGATCCGGACGGCCTAAGCCTTGTCCGTTCGATTAACGAAACGCACCGTGACATACCATCTATTTGGGTCACCACCCAAGGCAGTGAGTCCACCCCCTCAGGCGCATTACAAGAGGGAGCCACTGGCTATGTGCCTAAAAAAGAACTGGCACAGAAATTGGTCGAAACGATTCAGAACGTTTGGGCCTTGATGCAATCAGAACGCTTTTGCAGACGGCTCCCCCAACCTCCCTAAACTCATTAACACCAATTGAAGCCGAAAGTCCTTCTCGTCTCCGCGCACCCTTGAACCGGCACCAATGGCACGCGATTCGAGTTGCTGTTCAACCAAACCGAGTAACCGATTGGATAGACGAAAAGCAAGTTCACCAAGATACCCATTCTCTTCCGCCGCGATCGAAAATCGGGCTCGGCAGCAACCAGGCCTTCGTGAAATCCAAACAGGCAACACCCTTGGTCAACGGTCAGCGAAAACCATTATTTTGAACGGATGAATTTAATGATTGCGACGAGGAATATCTTGACCAACGTTTCGGTACTTGGTTGCCAATTCGAGACAACCTCCCGTTCCTAACTGCCCAACACACCCCCGGTAAATTTCTTGCCAAGGCGTGGCGTTTTCCAGCGTAGGTGCGGTATACGTCTCAAGCCTTTCCTGGATTTCAGCTTCAGAAACCAGCAAATCCACGGAACATTTTTTCAAGTCGATTCTCAATCGATCATTGGTTCTCAAGATTGCCAGATGCCCTCCGACGGCAGATTCAGGCGACACATTCAAAATAGAAGGGCTCGCAGAAGTACCACTTTGCCTACCGTCCCCGAGAGTTGGCAACGTATCCACCCCCTTTTCAATTAAATGATCGGGAGGTTGCATATTCACAACTTCCGCTGAGCCCGGGTAGCCTACCGGCCCCACGCCTCGGACCACCAGTGTACAAGATTCGTCGATGGCCAACTCCGGGTCGTTGATTCTCTGGTGATAATCTTCGGGCCCCTCAAAAACAATGGCGCGAGATTCAAACGCCTCATCATCCTTCAAATACTGAGCCCGGAATTTTTCGCTGATCACACTGGTTTTGATTAACCCGGATTCAAACAAGTTGCCCGAAAGCACCAGAAAGCCTGCATTTTCCTTGACGGGACAAGATGATTGCCAAATCACTTTCTGGTCACCCGGATCCGCAGAACCAACATTCTCTGCAATTGTATGCCCACTAACCGTTAGACAATCTCCATGAATCCTCCCATCCTGCAACAACTCCTTGATTACCACTGGCATCCCGCCGGCCAAATGAAACGCTTCTCCCAGAAATTCTCCAGCCGGCTGACAATTCACCAACAGGGGAACTGGGTAACCATAGGTTTGCCAGTCAAACACCGTTAGTTCAACCCCCATATGACGAGCGACCGCACAAAGATGCGGGGGAGCATTGGTAGATCCACCGATCGCTGTATTGGCGACAATCGCATTTTCAAAGGCCTGGCGCGTCATGATTTGATCTGGGGTGAGCTGCTCCTCGATCATGCCAACCAATCGGTGCCCGGTTTGGTAAGCCATCTGCAATCGCTCTCGGTACACGGCTGGGATGGAGCCACATCGGGGCAACGCCATCCCCAGTGCCTCCGCCAGGCAGTTCATCGTCAAAGCAGTGCCCATCGTATTGCAATGCCCTTGACTAGGTGTCGTCGCAACCACGATATCCATAAATTCCTGGTAATCAATTTTCTTCGATGCCAACAACTTGCGAGCCTCCCAGAGTGCCACTCCCGATCCTGCCAGTTCGCCCTGGTAATAGCTATTGAGCATCGGCCCCCCGGACAGCACAATTGCCGGCAAGTTGACAGTGGCGGCTGCCATCAATGCTGCGGGTGTGGTTTTATCACACCCCGTAGTCAACACCACACCATCAAATGGATAACCATGCAAAATTTCAACCAACCCAAGGTACATCAAATTCCTGTCGAGCGCTGCAGTCGGCCGTCGAACGCTTTCCTGAAGTGGGTGAACGGGAAAAACCATGGGAATACCGCCCGCGTCTCGAACACCATCCCGAGCCCTCTCCACCGTTTGCAGGTGGATTCGATTGCAAGGAGTAATATCGCTTCCCACTTGGGCGATGCCAACAATCGGTTTACCTGATTGCAATTCACCAGAAGTTAACCCGTAATTAAAAAACCGTTCGACGTAAATCGCCGTCATATCCGGATCTTCAATATTGTTGAACCACTCTTCGCTTCGTCGACGCCGGTGACCGGTAGATTTATCCATACTGTGTTGTGAAATCAAAATTTCGTAAAATGCTTATTGGGTCACAGCCCTGTTTAACGCATGAATGGTACCATTTTCACCATCCCCTGCAGAAATGCAATCAACTCGCAACAACTCGGTCAAAGAATGTTAAGACTGGATCAGAAAGCGGCAATCATCACAGGAGGCGGATCTGGAATTGGCCGCGGAATTGCCGAGCTTTTCGCCAAGCAGGGTTGCCATGTGATGATCCTAGACAGCGACACGGAATCTGCACAACAAACGGTAAACACGATTGAAAACCAAGGAGGAAACGCGTCGTTTTTCTTTTGCGACGTCACCGACCACCAGAAAACCAAAGCAGTGACCCAGCAATGCCAAACTCTAGCAAAACGAATCGATCTCTTGGTCAACAACGCCGGGGTGGCCCATGTCGGCAATGCTCTAAACACGCCCGAAGCAGACTTTGACCGGGTCATGGACGTCAATGCCAAGGGGGTCTACAACATGACGCAAGCAGTTCTTCCTCACATGATTGCTACTGGGAAGGGAGCCATCTTGAACATTGCCTCTACCGTCGCTTGGTTTGGGATTGCAGATCGGTTTGCTTATACCGCCAGCAAGGGTGCCGTCACCGCAATGACCTATTCGATTGCCAAAGATTTTGTCAAGCAAAACATTCGCTGCAACGCGATACTCCCGGGACGGATCCACACGCCTTTCGTCGATGGTTTTGTAAAAAAGAACTTCCCTGGCAAAGAGGAAGAGATGATGGAAAAACTGGCGGATTACCAACCGATCGGCAGAATGGGACAGCCGCACGAGATCGCAACCGCGGCGTTATTCCTTTGCAGTGACGAAGCTTCCTTTGTCACCGGCAGCATCCATGCGATTGATGGTGGAACAATCAGCCTGCGTTAAACGGCATGAGCTCACAACCGCTGACCGAGCTTGCCTTTACCTCGAACTTCCCACGGTTCCGGGACACCTGCCAACTTGACCCGCCTGGCTGATGCCGGAGGGCACCAGGCAGGCTGCTGCATTCTCCCCCATCTCACGGGCCAGTTCCGCAGCCACTCGGATACTGTTGTTAACACTTCTTTCTTCTGGGTAGAGGTGGCACATGGACGCCATAAACACATTGGGGATTGGCGTGCGAAAGCCGGGGATTCGGTCTTTGAATCCCATGTTCGTCAATGGCGCTGCATTGCGAGTCCGAAAAACCCATTGGGCAACCACCCGATCGCGGATCGGCCGCCGGTAAACTAATTCCAATTGCTGGAGTTGGCGATTGACAATCTCCGCATCAGAACACGACCAAACCGAATCTTCTTGAGACACGTACCGCGACAGGTAGACCAGGTGTCGATTTCCATAATACTTGGGATCGACTAGGCGGGTTTGCTCAATCACACCTCCGAAATCACAATTACCATCCGCCATATTAGTCCAGTAAATATCTGAAAGCTTCTCTTTCAAAGAAACCACCGTACAAACTGCACCCAGGTATTCCATCGAGTCGAGTCGTTGCGCGTAAGTTGGATAAGACTCCATAAAAACCCGGGAAAGACTATGAGTCGGGATGGTAAAAACAACTCGCTGGGACAAACAGCTCGTGCCATCACTAAATTCCAACAGCAACTGTTTGCCTTTCTGGCTTAAACGCGTCACTTGCTTGTTATAGTGAAATCCAACGCCCCGCTCCGATAATTCACTGACAAGGGAATTGGTCAACTTCTGCAAGCTACCTTTTAGGTAACCCAGTTTTTCAACTCCTCTTTTTCGTGAACGAACTCTTTGACGCAGTCGCCCAGCGATCCAAGCCAAGGGAATCTGATCCGCGGCATCTCCAAATTTGACTTCCAGCATGGGTCGCCAAATCGAATCCGTCGCTTGCTTACCGGCGAAACGGTAAAACCAGTTCAACGCCGTCTCCTCTTCGCGATCGAGGTATTTTTTCTGGTAAGCCAAACAGGCCGAAGTCAAACCGAACCGCAGACGACCAGACAACCCCATCGCCTTGAATCGCAGCAAGTCAACGATTCCATCAAAAGGATAGATAACACCTCCTCTCAAGACTCCCATCGAAGATGGT
>JAZABE010000599.1:0-1215 GCA_036137535.1 Planctomycetota bacterium
ATGACAACCAACGTCGGCGCTCATGCCATTAAAAACGAATCGCGATTTGGATTCGAAGTTCCCGGGGACGATTCCTCATTTGAAAGCATGAAGGAACGAGTTTTTGACGAAATCAACAAGGCGTTTCGGCCCGAATTTCTCAATCGGATGGAAGAACCGATCATCTTCCGCCACTTGGAAAAACAGGATCTTCAGGAAGTTGTTGACTTGGAACTCAACAAAGTTTGCGGGCGACTTCACGAGAAAGGATTTGAAGTCACTCTTTCCAATGAAGCAAAAGAGTTCTTGATCAAGAAAGGCACCAATTTGGACTTTGGTGCACGGCCAATGCGACGGGCCCTCGAAAGTTTTGTTGAAGATCCGTTGTCCGAGGAACTCCTTCAGGGAGCCTTCGAAGGTAAAAACAAGATCCTGATTGACGTGGTTCTTAAAGACGGCAAGGCAAAGCACTTGAAATTCGATGGAGTGTTTGAAAGCAACCCCGAAGAAGAGGAAGAACCGGTTGCTGCAGCAGTGGGAGACGGAGATGAACCCGCTAACGAAACCACCACGGAACCCGAAGACGATTGAGTGCGAAATTCAAAACCAATGCCAGTCAGTAACCGGTATTGGTTTGCGCGGAACATTTGCCAATTCGTCCAAATACCTGCAATCTCCTCCGGCACACCCTAAGCGCATCCACTTTGAATGGGGTACAATTGGGGCAACATCTGCCTTCAATTCCGGTGATTTCAGTGCGATCTGCAAGCCTCCAATTGTTTTTGTATTTTGCGGTCTTGGCCACGTTGTCTTTCCCAATCCAGGTTACCGGGCAACCCATTGACTACGATCACGCCAATCTTTCTTTTTTCCGCAATTTAGACGGAAGTAAACAACGAATCCAAAACAAGGCGGATTGGGAAATCCGAAGAAAACAGGTTCTGGCCGGAATGCAGCGGGCCATGGGCAATTTCCCAGCCAACCGGACCGATAAATTTTCGGTGACCGAAATTGCCCAAAGTCGCTTGGGGGACGTCGACATCAAGACTCTCAGGCTATCGGTCAATGCCAAGTCTCACGTCGTTGCCGACGTTTACCTGCCCAAATCCATCGCAGAATCCAAGGAAAAAGTCCCGGCCATCCTCGCGTTGCATCCAACCGGAACACCCGGCAAACGGATTATCGGTGGGCCGGCTCCTCGAAAAAACCGGCAATACGCTAATGAACTTGCTAACC
>JAZABE010000600.1:0-4026 GCA_036137535.1 Planctomycetota bacterium
AAGAAAAGCAGGCGACAGCAACGCTATTTTCAGGGTATGCAAAAGGGCTTGCCGGGAATTTTCACCGGATGCCCGTTGATCCTGCCAAATCTTCAGGAGCTTACGCAGTTCGAAAGCGGTAGCTTGCCCCCGGGATGAGCGATCCAAGAAAGACGAAAGAATCCGCTGAACCTCGCCCAGTTTAAGCGGATCCCCGGAAGTGCGAGATCCGAGCACCTTTTCCAAGGCTTCTTCGTCCTGCTCAAAAATCCGCAAGGCATAATCGATACAGGCAATCAATTTTTCAAACGGAACCCGAGTTTCTAACAACCGATTGGCATCATTTGAAAAGCCCGATTCTCCAACCAGATCATCGGGAAGAATTTGCTCAATGGTGGACAAGTTCAGGCCAGTTGCCTCAGAACTGACCACATAAGGGGGGGCTAATTCCACGGCGAGCAAATCGGCCAGGGAATTTTGAAGTTCATAGCGAGTTAAGCGGCGGAGAGGGGTCTGCCCCACCTGCTCCTTTCCTGCCCGAAACACAAAAGCATTCCGAAAGCTCGCAAGAATCGTTTCTTTCTGTTCCAGCGAAAGAGCCTCTTCATTGGCCGGTGGCATTCCCCCGGAAGCAACGATTCTTTCTACACGGACCCAATGCTCGATTTCATTGGGGTTAATGGACAAGTCCGATTCAAACAGGGATTTCAAATTAAGCCCTGCCTCTCCATCAGGTCCGTGACAGTCAATGCAATGATCCTGGATTACCTGGAACGCAGATTTTCCGTCCAGGGTTTCCTGCACCCAAGCGTCCCTGCCGATGGCAAAGAAGACCAGAAATAGGATTGCAAATCGATGAATTAAAATCGGAGGCATTCCAAAAAGTGAAATCAGTGTCGCGACCACTGAGAGTCCAGGGAAGCTGCATCGCGACTCATTTTAGGCCAAGTTGATAAGCCCGCGTTGCATTTTGCCAAAAATACTTTTCACAAGCCGGCTGCCCCTTAGCTGAAAAATACTCATTCACCAATTTGGCAAAACTCGTGTAATCTCCCGACTTCTTGGTGCAAGGCCAATTACTCCCGTAAATCAATCGGTCTTCCCCAAAACAATCCCAGAGAATGTCGAGCAGTTCACGGTAGTGCTTGAGATCCTGAGTAGCCGGCTGGGCAACACATCTCTGGTAAAGTCCAGAAACTTTCACATAAACATTCTGATGAGTCCCCAGTTCCTTGACTGCCTTAATCCACTGAGAGGGCGGAAGTTTACCATCGATGTCGTACCCAAGCACGTGGTTTACCACGATCCTTAATTCCGGAAGTTTCTTGGCGAGCCGTGAAATTTCGGTGACGGTTTCGTACCCTTCACCATTCATTAAAATGTCCAGGGCGAGATTCCGCTTGGATAACACTTTGAAACTTTTAAGAACCTTTGGATCTCGGTAGTCGATTTTTTTGTCATCCACCCGGGCCCGGATACCGACCAGTCGTTTGTCCTTGGCTATTTTGCGAATCTGTTTCCCAAAATCTTCTCGATAGGGATCAACGTTTCCAACCAAACCGATGAAGTAATCATCTCCTTTAACCAAATCCAACACCCAACGATTGTCTTCGATCCGGCCGCTAGCCTCAACAATCACCACGCCGGTAACTCCGGCTTTTTGGGAAACCTGTCTGAATTCTTTTGGCAAATGCGGCTTGTAGAGAATCTGGTCGTCCTCTGGCGGCCAAGGGACTCCTTTTTCCCTCGTCGGATCGTACAGATGAATGTGGGTATCGATCATATGCTTCACCTTGGGAAGGCCGTCATCGCGGTTCGTTTGCTTCACGGTCTTCTTGGCAGATTCATCTCCATTGACCAGGCCCAAAGCCAACAGCACCAGCAGCACCGGAAAAAGCACAACAGGGCTGACGTAACCCGTGACCGGCAATTTTTGTTTTTTGAATCGCATTTTCAAAACCTTGACTCCAAGTTGTGTTTACGTTGTTCTCAAACCGAAAACATTACCCTCCATCTTACCAGAATGACCTCACTCCATTGATGTCACTCCTTGAAACCTGTCAAACGCGAGCCAATCCCCCCAAAAGGGGAGAACGCGTGGCACACCATTTGAGGATCGCAGACCGCCAAAGCCCCTGGCCGGCCCGCAAAGGGGCCTCCGAACGCAAGCTTTCTTTCTATTCATCCGGTTGCTCATATTGTCTATAATAAAACACCTGCTAACCGAACACTCCTTCCCCTGCAAAACTAATGCGAACTTGTTTCTGCGTTTCATTGGTTTTCTTTTTCAGCTTGGACTTACTGGATCCAAACCGGCTTACGGCATCAGATGAGGTGTCTTTTGAACTGGATGTGCAACCAATCCTCACCGCTAACGGTTGCAACGCGGGCGCGTGCCACGGTAAACAGGGTGGGCAAAACGGCTTTCAACTTTCCCTGCTGGGCTTCGATTCCAACTTTGATTATTCCGCCATTACCCAAGAGTCACGGGGAAGAAGAATCTTTCCGGCGGCCCCTGACAAGAGCCTTTTCCTGCAAAAAGCCACTGGAGAGATACCCCATGGTGGAGGAAAGCGAATCCAGAAAAAAAGCCAGAACTACCAAATCCTGAAAAACTGGCTGATTCAAGGCCGTCAACGGAGGGTGAAGAACGAAACCACGTTACAACGAATTTCCCTGAACCGAACGGATGAACTTCTCCAGCCAGGGCAAAAACAACAACTGGTCGTGACGGCCCATTATGCGAATGGTACCCGGAGAGTCGTTACCAATGTCTCGACTTTTCAATCCAATCATCCTGCTATTGTCTCGGTCGGGCCCCGGGGTGAAATCGCTGCCGGAGAACTTCCCGGAGAAACAGCCATCATGGCGCGTTACCGGAACCTCATCGAAGTTTGCCACGTTGCCATCCCGCTGCAAAAGCAGGGCTCCCCAACGAACTACCCGCAGCTTCCCCGTTCGAACTTCATCGACCACCTGGTTTGGAAAAAACTGGAACGTTTAAATATCAAACCCTCCAAACCCGCGGATGATGCCAAGTACATGCGGCGGGTCTACACCGATATCATCGGGCGTCTCCCGACGGCCGGTGAAGCTCGCACCTTTTTGGAAGACCCAGCAGCCGGAAAACGCGCCCGGTTAGTCGATCGTCTTCTGGACATGCCAGAATACGCGGAGTTTTCAGCCAACAAGTGGGTCGACCTGTTACGAACAAACCCCTACCGAGTTGGCATCAAAACCACCTTAAATTATGACCATTGGATCCGGCAGCAGTTCCGTAAAAATGTCCCTTACAACCAGTTCGCCCATTCTCTGATTACTGCCCGGGGCAGCACTTTCCGTAACGGCGCGGTCACCATGTTTCGTGACCGCCGGTCCCCGGACGAATTAACGACGATCGTAACCCAGCTGTTCCTAGGGATCCGACTGGAGTGTGCGAAATGCCATCATCATCCGTTTGAGAAATGGAGCCAGGATGATTTCTATAGTTTTGCAGCGTATTTCCAGAACGTGGGACGCAAGGGCACCGGACTTTCCCCACCGATTTCCGGAAGTGAAGAAATTATTCTGGAGACAGGCACCACCACGGTCAGCCATCCAACGACGGGTAAACCGTTGTCGCCCCGTCCTCTTTTCGGAAAGGCCATCGTTGTTCCCAAATCGTCGCCGATTGACTTAATGAAAGCGGATACGGCACCAAAATCTTTGCGGGAATCACTCGCCGATTGGATCACGTCCAAGGAAAATCATTTTTTTGCCCAGGTCCAGGTCAATCGTGTCTGGGCTGACTTCATGGGACGGGGACTTGTCGAGCCAGTCGATGATCTGCGAGCGACCAACCCACCGTCTAATGAGTCACTGCTCAAAGCTTTGGCTCAAGACTTTCAGGACCACGGATTTGATACCAAGCACTTGGTCCGGACGATCTGCAACTCCTACGTCTATGCTCTAAGTTCAATACCCCAGGGTAACAATGCTGCCGACCGACTCAATTATTCACGCCATTACCGGCACCGCTTGAGAGGCGAAACCCTGATCGATTCTCTG
>JAZABE010000601.1:0-1964 GCA_036137535.1 Planctomycetota bacterium
ATGTCGCGTCGGTTAATGATCACAGTGAACACGAATTTGTGACTTTTTGCTTCAACAAGGAAAACGGGCAGATGGTTTGGAGAAAGACGGCGGGAAAGGCGATCCCAAAAGTCAAACGACACCTGAAATCGACCCATGCCAATTCCACGGTAGCCACCAACGGTCAATTCGTCGTTGCCTGGTTTGCTTCTGAAGGTGTTTTCTGTTACACGATGGAAGGAAAACTCGCCTGGAAGAAGGATCTGGGCTTACTGGATAGTGGTTGGTTCTATAACCGGGAATACCAGTGGCAGTTTGGTGCTTCACCCATTATCGCGGAGGACAAGCTGATCCTGTTGTGTGATATTCAGGACCAGTCGTTCATCGCCTGCTACACCCTAAAAACGGGTGAGTTAATTTGGCGCAGCGATCGCGACGAGATCCCAAGCTGGTCAACACCCACCGTCGTCAAAACGCCCAGTGGCAAAGTGATCGTGACCAACGCAACCAAAGCAGCACGGGGCTATGACCTGCAGTCCGGCAAAGAACTCTGGCGGATTGAAAAAAACAGCGAGATTGCCGTTCCGACTCCCTTTGCAGCCCGAAATTTGATATTTGTTTCTAGTGGCTATCGTCCCGTGCAGCCCATTTATGCGATCCGACTGGACGCCCGAGGCGATTTGACCCTGGCTCCCGACACAAAACAATCCGAGTACATCGCTTGGAGTGAAAACCGCGGGGGTCCCTACATGCCGTCACCCATTGTCTATGGAGATTTTCTATACACTTGTGCCAACAGCGGGATCGTGACGTGCTATCAAGCGACGACCGGAAAACAGGTCTACAAGAAACGCTTGCGCATTAAAGGCATTCGAAGCTTTACCGGTTCGCCAATTGCTGCCGATGGACACCTGTTTTTCACCAGTGAAGATGGCGAAACCGCTGTCGTCAAGGCAGGACCCCATTTTGAACTGGTGGCCAACAATTCCTGTGGTGAAACCTGTTTAACCACGGCCGCCATCTCTGATGGCAAGTTTATCCTACGTTCTGAAAAACGTCTCATTGCGTTCGAAACTCAATAATCCGCAAGCCAAGTCAACGCCTGTCACCCGACAGTTATTTTTGGAAATTGAGGGACTGCAATACTTTAGATGTGGAGCCTGATTTATTCAAAACGTAAAAATGCAGTCCACAAACTTTTTGCGACAAAAGCTCTTCGACTTGTCGCGTGGCAAATTCAATTCCAACTTCCAATTGGTCCTGTTCCGATCCAGCGTTCTGCAAACGGTCAACAAATTCTCTGGGTAACTTTGCATCACAAAGTGAGGTTATCCGAGTGACCTGGCTCAGGTTAACCACTGGAAGAATCCCGGGAACGATCGGAATCTCGATTCCCCGGTCCAGGCACAATTCGACAAAATTAAAATAATCCTGGTTGTCATAAAAGAGCTGGGTAATAATCACATCGGCACCTGTATCGACTTTTCGCTTCAAGTGATCCAAGTCCACTTCCATTGAAATCGCTTCACGGTGTTTTTCCGGATAGCCAGCAACAGCAATCCCAAAACCCGGAAATTCATCCCGAACCAGCTCAACCAGCTGATTCGCATAGGACAAACCACCCTGAACCGGCGTGAATTCTGTTTCACCCTGGGGAGGGTCTCCTCGCAACGCAACAATATAGTCAATGCCTCCGGATTGAGCCTCGTGCAAGTAGGCCCTGAGTTCGTCAACAGTCGAGCCAACAACGGTCAAGTGCGAAGCAACGGGAACCTTGAATTCCGACTTCACCCGTTTTATCACATCCAAGGTTTTTTTTTGGGTCGATCCTCCCGCTCCGTAAGTGCAGGTAATGTAATCAGGCTGAAATACTGCGAGGTTTTCCAAATGGTCAAACAGGTTGGACGTCCCCTTTTGTGTTTTGGGGGGGAACAACTCAAAAGAAAGACCGGTCCGGTCGGCCAAGTAAAAATCTTTGATCGTCA
>JAZABE010000602.1:0-1157 GCA_036137535.1 Planctomycetota bacterium
GACTGGGGGTTATCGTGCACCATACTGATGCCGGGAGAGAGTATGCTTATGATCGGCAACCCAAGAGCAGCGGCAGATTGGAGGTTGCGTTAAAGAAAGGGCCGGGGGAAGGTTGGGTAGTCGTTGATATGGCTAACAATTGGAAGACCGTATTTGTCGATTCAGAGGTAAATAGTGAGATGTCGTTTGATGCAATTGCCGGTCCAACTTGGATCGTTGAGACGATCAATGGAAAAGATGTGGTTGATCAATCGCCTGCGACCATGATCATCGCAGAGGGCGGAAAAGTTGCCGGTAATAGCGGGGTGAATCGTTACAGCGGTACGGCTGTAATCAACGGTAGCAATATCTCCTTTGGCCCACTTGCAACGACTCGGCGAGCTGGACCTCCTGCGTTGATGGCTCAGGAGTCAACTTTTCTCAAGGCGATGTCCACCGTGGTTTCCATCGAAATTTCAGTTGGCCGGGTTTTGAGTTTGGTTGACAAAAGTGGTGAGCCAGTCCTCCGTTTTTTCGCCAAGAAATCTGGTTCCGCAATTGAGTAATCATTGTTTGTTGTTTTAATTCAGGTAGGAGATTTATTTCCCTTGTTTTTCTTGAGCATCGGGTTCAAGCCACGCTACGGATTTGGGTCGAACCGTTCGTGAATCTCCGTGTGCCGAAGATCTTCAATCTCAGGCTGGATCCCTATGAGCGTGCCGATGTCACCTCAAATACCCTTTGCGACTGGCTGTTGGATCGAGTTTCTCTGCTTTCACCTGCACAGGAATATGTTGTGAGTTACTGGAAACGTTCAAGGAATTCCCCTCTTGCCCGGGAGGCTGCAAGTTTCAACCTCGATACAGTGATGAGTAAGTTGAAATCAGGCGTGGGATTGAAATAAGCCGGTAATGGAAGCGTACAGCGTCGGAGTTTCCCTGTTCGATCAAGAGGTAGCGATTGATCGCTTCAATCTCTGCCTCTTTTGTGTTGGCGGTTTCTCATCCCTGCTGGGGACTGCCTGATTCGTTCGTTGCGAATCAGGCAAGCTGGAAAACCGATATCCATGATTCGTTTTGTCCGGTTTCTTGATTTGAAGCGTTGGATCCCAGAAGATTGGGACACTGTCTCGAGGTCGGCCTGTGATGCTTTTGAACAGCGTTGCCACACGATGCTTG
>JAZABE010000603.1:0-4670 GCA_036137535.1 Planctomycetota bacterium
ACTAACCCCTTACCTACTAGAGGGCACACTAAGTCAAAAATCGATTTCACTTTTAATCCGATCCGCAGCCAAAGGTGACGAAGTCAGCCTCGTCGGACAGGCAACCAATCGCTACCTCGTCTTAAACCCTGGAGGGCTCAACGAACTGATTGAAATTGGAAACCAGTTGCTGTATGAGGGTTCAGGTGCGGCATCGGTCGCCGTCTTCAAAATCCTACACGATCGAACAGTCGGCAAAACTAAGAATGAACAGGTGATCCTCGGACTGGCCAATAGCCTCGCCAGGCAGTTTCGATTCGAGGAAAGCACTCGCTTGCTCGATACTCATCGGGAAGTGCTGAATTCATTGGCAAGTGATTTGATCATTGCCAGGGGATACCAGGACATGGGACACCCTTTTGAAGCCATTGCCTTGGTTGACAATATCCTTGCCCATAACCCAGACGATATTGATGCCATCATCATCAAGGCCAAGTCTCATGCTGACGTCGGGCAATACGATTTTGCTGAGTCGCTGTTAATCAGGATGACCCACAAATACCCAAGCAACTATGAAGTTAAATTCGCACTAGGTGAGTTCTACACCCGCCATGCCCGATATGAACAGGCATCTCAGGCATTTGCGGACATTCACCAGGCGAGCCCGGTTTTAATCTACGCTTTTGATTCAATGATCAAATCGCTTATTCGCGAAAAGAACTATTCGGCCGCAAAAATGGCTATTGAGACGTTTCGCACACCACACGTCTTTGAAACCCCCATGACCAGCGCCTCCAACCTAGCCACAGCAAGGCTGTTCGCTGCACAAGGACAGTTGGTCGAAGCAATCGCCATCGCGAAATCTGAAGCCTTTAACAACAAACAAAGGCGTTCCGAAGCATTGCTGATCATTTATGCAGCTGCTGCCAAATTGAAAGACCAAGCCATGCTTGAAGCGGCAAAGTTAGACTTGATTGCCGAGGCCAGCAAGTCGCTTAGCATTGGTATTCAAATCGCCGACGAAGCCAGCTTGAATTGCCACCATGACTTGGCTCAACATGTCCTCCAAGAACTCAAATCGACAAGCGGTGGACAAATTGCAGTTGTCAATCGATTGGCTGAATCCTATCTCAACGGGAGCTCTGGGTTAACCATGAACGCAATCGCTGAATTTAAAAATGTTCTGGCGTTCGCACCGGGAAACTCACGAGCCAAAATCGGCTTGGTGAATGCTTACCAGAAAGTCCGTGATTTCATTGCTGCAAAAGCACTGTTAGCCGAGCTCGTTCAACAAATGCCCAACCATGTCGATGCCCGTCGGCAGTTTGCACGGTTAGCCAATGCCCGAGTGGGAAAAAAGGCGGGTGAAATTATTTATGCCCAATTGCAAAGTGAATTGCCTGAAAACAACCTCGAGGTTTCACCCGAGTCGATTCACGGTCATGTTTATGCTTTGAACACCAATGTCGGAAGCTCTCAACTCCACGAAGCAATCTCCCTGGAACGCCAGGCCAAATACATGAAAGATTGGCGGCCCACGGATTCAATTGGTCATTACGAAACGCTTGTGCAAACTGAACCCGGAAACCTCGATGCATTTTTTGACCTGGGACAACAATATGCACTCAAACACCGGACAACACGTGCAATGGACGTCTATGATCGCATGTTGCAAATCGATCCTTGCAATCCCGATGCCCAGAATGCCCAGATCGGTCTTGCCCGTTCTCTACAACCCCTCGTTGAATTCAACTTTGTCAGCATTGATCAAGAGGGACGGGTTGGCTTGGCCGAAATCAAGAAGCTGAGCTTTGACTGGTCTTACACCGTTCCATTGGGAGATGAAAACGAACATTACGGGTTCCGCTATTCCCACCTAGTACTGGACCCGGATGATGACGAAACATTACTCGGTAATGCTGTCGGTGCATTTATTCAAGGTAGATTTTGGGATAGTTGTTCCTACTACTTTGGTGAACTCGATGTCGAAATTTACGACGGTGCGACCCGGGACCATCCAAACGGCCGCTTCAAAAACCGTCCCGTTTTTGATGTGGGAATTGGCTTTGAGCTACCCATGGACATCAACCTGGAACTGGGAGGATTTCTCGAAAACGTCAAAGAAAATGGCGAAACACTCAGACAGGACATTTACTATGGTGGTGGAAAAATTCGGGCATTCTGGAATCCTTTACCCCGGTGGCGTATTGATGGTCGATGGCGTTTCATCGAATACTCGGACGAAAATATCCGAAATGACCTGATGATTGAGAATCAACTTCGCCTTTTATCACCGCCTTATGAACTCAACTTCAACTTTGACTATGAATTCCTGGCGTTCTCAAACCAAACCATTTTCTCGGCAGGCCCCGGTGTATTCGGTACTCGTCACCCGTATTTTGCTCCAAGCGGTTTTTCTTTGCTGGGCCTCGGTTTTGAATACAAACACTGGCTAAGCCAAGATTACTACAAAGGTGCAAACCATTCGTGGATTTCAATGGAATACATGCCCCAGTGGGATTCACTCAACGAGTTCTACATGATCGCCCAGTTCGGTATCCATCATCAGCACGGAAACAACATCACGTTCGGGGCAGACTTTAAAATCACCCGTTCATCAGTGTACGACAACGACATCGCAACATCGTACCTTAAGTGGTACTTCTAGCTCGGTTTGAAAAAAAACCACCCAAACCTCAGCTCAGAAATGGGAGCACAAGATCTCTTCCCGGCTCTAGAATATGGCTTGCAAAACTCGCATGCTCTCAAAAGCTGGTTTTCAACGCTGAATCGTTCTTAAACGATTGGACTCCAAATTTTTGTCCCTTGCTGTTTTCACGAGTCGTCAACAGCCTTTGGTATTCGATATCCGCTTCCTTGTAGCGTTGTTCACCCTGCAAAAGTTCAGCAAGTCGTCTCCGCCATTCACGGTTTCTCGGATGCTGTGGTTGTTGATCGACGCTCCGACGAAAATAATCAATCGCTCGACTCGGATCTCCGTGTTTTGCAACAACCTCAGCAAGTTCCACCAGAGTTTCGTAAGAAACCTCTTCACCATCAACAATCCTACCTTCGAATTCACTGATTTTCAGCATGGCAATTTTCGGCAGCGACTCCAAGTTTTGTGCTGACAGCAGGAAATGACGCCATTCTTTTTCCGAGCCTACCGAACCGGGGTTTAGCACCTCGGAATTGGCCAACATATTGACGGCTTCTTGGTAATCAGCCAGCAAAAAAAAGGTTGTCCCAAGTTTACTCACTAATTTCGGGTTACCCTCCACTGATGTAATTCCAAGGTAGGATTCCTTGGCCAACGCATAGGCGCCATTGCTTAAATAGCAATCACCGATCAACTCTTCCAATGAATCGTCTCCCGGGGATTCAGACAACATGATCAACAAACGGGCCTGAGCGGTCTCAAAATTACCATTTTTCATTTCAATCTGAACGTACAGCGCATCTTTATCAGGATGTTGTTCTGGAAGTTCTTCGAACAGTTCGATCGCCTTTTCAAGCTGGTCGAGATTAATAAACACCCAAGCCAATTCGGCAACAATATCGCTGTTTCCCGGATCAATATTCAACGCCACTTCGAAATTCTCGATAGCCGCATCCCAGTCCTTGGTTCTTACAAAACAACGTGCAGCGCCGAGTCTCATATCCAACGTCAAATCGGAACTTACTGCTTCTTTGGAAAGAAGTTTTTCGTAGAGCGCGCTGGCCTCCTGCAGATCGCCCTGTTCAGCCAACAGGTTGGCCCGATAAAGGGTCAATCCATCATTCTCAGGTTGCAATAGTAAGATTGCGGCACTCGCCTGGTTCAACCGACTAAAATCGCCTGCGGTTTCAAAGGTGCGTTTTGCATTAACCAGAAATGGAAGTTCGGTAATGGTAGGCCCATTTTCAATAACTCGATCAAACAAATTATTGACCTGATCAGTCTCCGATTTTGAAATGCTGCCATTGCGGGCAATCACACCAACTTTGTAGTTCGCACCCCAGATATTCCAACACCAAACCAGGCAAGCAACTGACGCCGCTAATGCCAAAAGGCTAGTCACGGCAGCCGGTGCAGCGATTGGTTCTCGCAACCGGTTAGGAACCGGTTTGGAAACCAGCTCTGCGTTTTTCATTCTCGAATTCGTCAGTGAAGCCAGCAGCGATCTTGACTGATGGTCAAAACTCTCGATTTTCACTTCATACTCAAAATGTGGCAGCCCTGAACTTTCCTCTTTAAGTTCTTTCTTGCTGATCGAGCCATTTATCTTAAGATCGCCGATTGCCGAATGCACTTCGATGCCTAAATTTTGAAAGATATCCAAGTCGCATTGCGTATTGAAAGACAGCGAATCCAGATCCATATTTTCAACTATCGCGGAACTACTGGTTTTTCCAGTACCATTATCAAACTCGAAAACACAAGGGAAACGATGATAGCCAAACCGGTACGCACGCCTGTCCTTCAGTCGCTGGTAGTGATCATTAACGCATTCGACCGAAGCAAGTGTCCAAAGTTGGTTCCTCACCTCATTACCTGCGCCAATAAATTTACAACCCACTCGGTAGGCCCTCATGCTGGCTTGAGGAAAGACCTCGGTACAGGTTCGAACTTCACAATCAACGTCAAACGTCCGTTTTGGATTGGTCAGTGTCAGCTTCAATTTTGCACCAACAGCAACCGGACGATACAT